>CAMLOF010000062.1 GCA_946481585.1 uncultured Macromonas sp.
AAGGCGTTCTTCACGCCCTGGTCGAACGCGACCTGGCGGATGTTGTTGCCGTAGTCCACCGTGGGGATGCCCATGGCCTGGAAGTCCAGCATGGCCTGCACGTGCACGGCGCAGCTGCGGGCTGCTTCTTCGGTCAGGCGCTTGTGCTGAGCCGGGTCTTTTTGCGCGGCCTTCCAATCGGCCACGGACCACCCCACGGGCAGGTAGCCGTTGATCAGGTCGTGTGCCGAAGTCTGGTCGGTCACCAGGTCGGGCTTGATGCCACCGGCCTTGGCGCGCTTCACCAGTTCGGGCAGCACCTCTGCCGCGTTGCCCAGCAGGGCGATGGACACGGCCTCTTTCTTCGCGGTGTGCTCTTTGATGAGTTCGAGCGCATGGTCGATGTCGCGCGCCTGCTTGTCCACATAACGCGTGCGCAGGCGGAAGTCGATGCTGCTCTGCTGACACTCGATGTTCAACGAGCACGCCCCCGCCAGCGTGGCCGCCAGCGGCTGCGCACCACCCATGCCACCCAGGCCGGCGGTCAGAATCCACTTGCCAGACAGATCGTTGTTGTAATGCTGGCGGCCCGCCTCCACAAAGGTCTCGAACGTGCCTTGCACAATGCCCTGGCTGCCGATGTAGATCCAGCTGCCCGCCGTCATCTGGCCGTACATGAACAGGCCTTTGCGGTCCAGTTCGTTGAAGTGCTCCCAGTTGGCCCACTTGGGCACCAGGTTGGAGTTGGCCAGCAGAACGCGCGGGGCGTTGCTGTGCGTCTTGAACACGCCCACCGGCTTGCCCGACTGGATCAGCAGCGACTCGTCATCGTTCAACTCGCGCAGCGTTTCCAGAATCTTGTCGAAGCAGGCCCAGTCGCGCGCCGCGCGGCCAATGCCGCCATACACCACCAGGTGCTGCGGGTTCTCGGCCACTTCGGGGTCCAGGTTGTTCTGGATCATGCGGTACGCCGCTTCGGCGATCCAGTTCTTGCAGTTCAGCTGGGTGCCACGCGGTGCGCGGATGACGCGGCTGGTGTCCAGGCGGGGGTCGGTTTGGGTGGTCATGTCAAATCTCCGGTAAGGGGCGGGGTCAGGCGATCCAGCCAAGGGAAAGAGCGAGGTGGCCAATGGCGGCGGCCATCAGCAGACTGAGGACGGTTCGCACGAACCAGATGGCAACCATCTGGCGCAGCGACAGCGGAATGCGCGTGGCCAGTACGCACGGAATGGAACCCGAGAAGAACAGCACCGAGCTGACCGACACCACGGCGGCCACGTAGCGCACCACAGGGTCGGCGCCCTTCAGCTGAATGGCGGGCAGGAACATCTCGGCCAGGCCAGACGCCAGGGCCTTGGCCGTCAGCATGGGTTCGGCCAAGCCAGCCATCCACACGAAGGGCACCAGCAGCAGGCCCAGCACGTCGAACACAGGTGTGTAACGGGCCAGCAGCAGGCCGATCAGGCCCACGGCCAGGATGGTGGGCACCACTGCGCTGGCCATGGCAATGCCGTCACGCAGGTTGTCGCGCAGCACACGCCACAAGGCGGGCGAACCTTGTGCCTGGGCCAGGCCTGCATCCCAGGCGGCCTGCCAGCGGGTACGGCCTGCGGGCAGGCTGTCGCTCACGCCGCCGCTGTTGTCCATGCGCGAGATGGGGGGCAGCCACGCAGTGATGGCCGTGACCGCAAAGGCAATCACAAACGTGGACCAGAAGTAGAAGTTCCACACCGGCATCAGGTTCAGCGTCTTGGCCACGATGACCATGAACGCCGCCGACACCGTGGAGAAGCCCGTGGCGATGATCGCGGCCTCGCGAGCGGTGTACTTGCCCTCCAGGTACACGCGGTTGGTAATCAGCAGGCCCACCGAATAGCTGCCCACGAAAGACGCCACTGCGTCAATGGCCGAGTGCCCAGGCGTGCGCCAGACCGGTCGCATCACAGGCTGCATCAGCACGCCCACCAGCTCCAGCAGGCCAAAACCCACCAGAAACGCCAGCGCCACCGCACCCAGCGGCACGATCAGCCCCACCGTCAAAGCCAGCTTGTCAAACAGGAAGGGCAGCATGTCCTTCTCGAAGAGCGGCGCTGGCCCCACCTTCAGCAGGTACATCAACGCCAGCACCAGGCCCAGCACCTTGAGCAAGCTGAACACAGCGGTGGTGGTGTTGCGGTTCCAGGTGCGCTGCAAGAAAGGTGCAGCCGCACCCCAGGCCATCAGCGCCAGCACGAAAGCAATCGCCAGCGGCCGCTGCGTTGTGGCCAGCCAGCTGGCCGCATGGTCGAACAGGATGGTGGACTTGCCGCCCATTTCGATGGGCAAAAAGAACATCACCAAGCCGATCGCGCTATAGGCGATCAGCCGCAGAAGGGCGGCGGACCGGCCCGACGGGCTGGCGGTAACGACGCTGGTGTTCATAAACATCTCCTAGGGTGGACTTGGATAGACAAATACGTTCAATGACTTGAAAGTCGTATATACAACTTTATGGAACATAATGCCTTCTGTCAATACAACAGCGCACCTGAAAGGATCGGGGAAAACCCTATGTCCGACAAGCTGCCCGCCTACGAGCAAATCAAGCGCCACGTGCTGGCGCGCATCCACGACGGCACCTGGAAGGAAGGCGACGCCATCCCCAGCGAGGAAGCACTGGCGCGCGAATTCGGCGTGTCACGCATGACCGTCAACCGCGCCATCCGCGAACTCAGCGACGAGCAGATCGTGGAGCGCGTGCAAGGCTCGGGCACCTTCGTGGCGCAGCAGAAGTACCAGGCCACGCTGGTGGAGATACGTAACATTGCCGACGAGATCGCAGCGCGCGGCCACCAGCACCGCAGCGAGTTGCAGCTGCTGGAGCGCACCCGCGCCAACGAAGCTATGGCCCGCCGCTTCGGCATCAAGCCTGGCGACGCACTCTTTCACTCGGTCGTGGTGCACTTCGAGAACGGCCTGCCCATCCAGGTGGAAGACCGCCACGTGAACCCCCGCGTGGCACCGGATTACCTGACCCAGGACTTCAACAGCCAGACGCCCAACGCCTACCTCATGCGCGTGGCGCCGCTGCAAGGCGTGAGCTTCGAGATTGAGGCCAGCGCCCCGCCCCGGCACGTGGGCGAACTGCTGCACATGCCCCCGGGCGAGCCCTGCCTGGTGCTGCACCGGCAAACGCATTCACAAGGGCAGGTCGCCTCGGTCGCCGTCATGTGGCACCCGGCGTCGCGCTACCGCTTCACTGGCCGTTTCTGACGTTTCAGCCCCGGTCCCAGGGCGGCGAATCGCCACCAAACCGCTCCGCCAGAAAGTCCACCAGCAACCGCAGCGCCAGTGGCTGGTGCTGGCGCGACAAGTACACAGCGTGCACCCCCAGCGGCTCTGGCTCAAACTCTGGAAGCACGCGGACCAGCCTGCCCTGGCGCAAATCTTCCCCCACGAAGTACGTGGGCAAAATCGCCAGCCCACCACCCGCCAGCACGGCGCGTCGCAAAACCGCCGTCTCGTCTGTGGAAAAGCATGCATCCACCGGCACCTCAAACAACTCGCCCCCCCGCCTGAAGCGGTACTGCGTGGCGCTTACAAAAGCATGCGACAGGCAGCGGTGCGAGCGCAAGTCCTGCAGACTTTCAATCGGGCTGTGCTCCGCCAGGTATTGCGGCGTTGCACACAACACCGACCGGCAAACAGCCAGTGAACGCGCAATCAAGGCCGGGTCCAGGGAATTGGTGATGCGCACTGCCAGATCGATGCGCTCGGCAGTCAAGTCAACACTTCGGTCAGCCGTGAGCACCGAAAAGCTCACCTGCGGATGCTGCGCCTGGAACTGAACCAGCGCACCTGCCAATTGAGCCTCGGCAAACGAAGGCGAGCACGCCACGCGAAGTTTGCCTGCCGCCACTCTGCTTGCCGATCCGGCTTGGTGCTGCACATCCTCGGCCAGATCCAGCAACTGGCGGCACGACGACAGCGCGGACACCCCCGCCTCGGTCAAACCAATGCGGCGCGTCGTGCGATGCAGCAGACGCGCGCCCAGCCAGTCCTCCATCGCCACCAGATAACGGCTCACCATGGCGGTGGACATGTCCAGGTGTTCCGCCGCCTGCGTCAGGCTGCCCTGTTCCACCACCGTCACAAACACCCGCGTGGCAGTCAGGCGGTCCATGCCTTGCGTACTTTCATTGTCTTATTCAAACGATCTACGAAATAAATATTCAACACATTTGAACTTTATTAAACAAAACTGCAAAAGTAAAGTCACTCCTGTCCACCAACCATTGAACCGGAGATTCCAAATGCTGTCCCTGACCCGCCTCACACGCCTGCTGCTGCCCATGTTCGCCCTGGGCGTCGTCGCGGCCGAAGGCGCATCCGCCCAAACCGCCCCGCTGAACCTCAAGGTGCACAACGCCGACGGCAACAGCTTCCACGTCAACGCCGTCGTCGTCAGCGGCAAATCCGAAGCTGTGGTCATCGACACCGGGTTCACCCGCGCCGACGCCCTCCGCGTCGCCGCCAACGTGCTCGACAGCGGCAAGACGCTCAAGACCATCTTCATCAGCAATGCCGACCCCGACTTCTACTTCGGCGCCGAAGTGCTGAAATCCCTGTTTCCGCAGGCACAAGTCCTCACCACCCCCGCCGTGCGGGCCAAGATCGAAGCCAAGCTCGCGGGCAAGGTTGCGTTCTGGGGCCCCAAGATGGGCGCCAACGCCCCCGTCAAACCCATCGTCCCAGAAGCCATCACCGGCAACACGCTGACGGTGGACGGCGAGACGATCGAGGTCCGTGGCACCACGGGTGAACTGGCCCACCGCCCCTACGTGTGGATTCCGTCGATCAAGACCATTGCGGGCAACATTGGCGTGTTCGGCAACCTGCACGTCTGGACGGCCGACACCCAAAAACCCAGTGAACGCCAAGCCTGGCTGGCGCAACTGGACGAGATGCAATCCCTCAAGCCTGCGACGGTCGTACCCGGTCACATGGCTGCCGGAACCGCGCTGGACGACAGCGCCATCCGCCATACCCGTGAATACCTGCAGCGCTTCGAGGCGGAACTGGCACGGGCACAGAACGCCGCCGAACTCATCGCCACCATGCAAAAGGCCTACCCCCAGGCAGGCCTGGGGATTGCGCTGGACATTGGCGCCAAAGTCAACAAAGGCGAAATGAAATGGTGACCCCGTTGCCGCAGGCGGGCGCCCCCACGCTGCACTACGTCTACGATCCACTTTGCGGATGGTGTTACGGTGCTGCGCCGCTCATCCAAGCCGCGCGAAAAGTGCTGACGGTGCGTGCACACGGCGGGGGCATGATGGCTGGCGCCAACCGCCAGCCGGTCAGCCCGCAACTGCGGCAATACGTCATGCAGCATGACCGGCGGATCGCACAACTCACCGGGCAACCCTTCGGCGATGCGTATTTCAACGGTCTGCTGCTTGACACCACAGCCGTGCTGGACTCCGCGCCGCCCATTGCAGCCATGCTTGCTGCAGACGAATTGGCCGGCAAAGGCCTGGACATGGTGGCGCAACTTCAAACTGCGCACTATGTCGAAGGACAACGGATTGCCGACCAAGGCGTGCTGCTCAACCAGGCTGCACGTATTGGCCTCGATCCTGCGGCGTTCGCTGTCGCACTTGCGAACGCTTCCGGGGCGGCCGTTCAGAACCACGTTGCCGAAACCCGCGCACTGATGGCCAGAACAGGTCTGCAGGGCTTCCCCAGCCTGCTGCTAGAACACAGCGGCGGCATGGAGGCTGTTGCCATCAGTTCCTACCTGGGTCAGCCGGAGGCATTCGCCAACCTGCTGCGCGAACATGCAGCGGTCAAGGCACCACCGAATGCACCCGCTTGAGGCAACGCAGTGCAAAGGTGGAGCGGCTGTGGCGAATACCCGGCAGCTTGTAGAGCTTCTGGCGCAAAAAGCGCTCATAACCCTCGGTGCCTGACACCGCCACCTTCACCAGGTAGTCGTATTCCCCGGTGATGAGGTAAGCCTCCATCACCTCGGGCAGTTCCGCCAGCGCCTCACCAAAGCGCCGGAAGATGTCGTCGTCGTGCCGGTCCAGCGTCACCTCGATGATCACCACATCGGGCAAGCCCAGCGCATGCTGGTCCAGGATGGCTGCGTAACCGCTGATGAAGCCCGCCTCTTCCAGCGCCTTCACCCGGTTCCAGCACGGCGTGGGTGACAAGTGCACCGTATCCGCCAGTTTCTGGTTGCTGACCCGGCCATCCTGAGCCAGCACCCGCAAGATCTTGCGATCTGTTTCGTCCAGTTGTCCGTCTTTCATCCGCAGCCACCTTCCTGCACCACAAAAAAAGACAGATTATCTGAAATACCAGTCAATTCAAGGTTAATTCTTCTTTCAATACTGAAAAACATCAGCAAAAAGAGAAGCACTTTCGGCCACCAAACCCATAACATTTCCCCATGCTCACAAGGCATGCAGTGGCCCGACACCCTGCCCTCCCTTACCGGGGAGGGCAGGGATGCCCCAACTCATCGCCCCGTCAACGCCTGGGCGTGGTGCGCAAAATGGTCACCCAGGAATGTGGCAATGAAGTAGTAGCTGTGGTCATAACCCGGTTGCAGCCGCAGGTTCAGGGGGTAACCCACGGCATCGCAAGCTTGCTGCAACAGGTCGGGGCGCAGCTGGGTGTGCAGGAATTCGTCCGCCTCACCCTGGTCCACCAGCAAAGGCAGCCGCTCCTGCGCGGCTTTCAGCAGCTCCACGGCGTCCCACGCCCGCCAGTCAGCCGGGTCACCGCCCAGGTAGGCGCCCAGCGCCTTTTGCCCCCAGGGCACCTGCGACGGCGCAACGATCGGCGAAAACGCCGACACGCTCATGTAACGACCCGGGTGGCGCAACGCCGTCACCAACGCACCGTGCCCACCCATGGAATGCCCCGCAATTGCACGCCTGCCGCTCGCGGCAAAGTGCTGCTCCACCAGCGCAGGCAGCTCCTCGGCCACATAGTCCTGCATGCGGTAGTTGGCGCGCCAGGGCTCCTGCTTGGCGTTCACGTAAAACCCCGCGCCCTGGCCCAGGTCATAGGCAGGGTCGTCGGCCACGCCCGGGCCGCGCGGGCTGGTGTCCGGCGCCACCACAATCATTCCGTGCCTGGCTGCGTGCATCTGCGCACCCGCCTTGGTAATGAAGTTCTGCTCCGTGCATGTCAGGCCAGACAGCCAATACAACACCGGGCAAGGCTCACCTCGCAAGGCAGCAGGCGGCAAGTACACGGCAAACCGCATCTCGCAGCCCAAGGTCGTTGAGGCGTGCTTCCACACCTCCTGGCTGCCGCCAAAACTGGCACGTTGTTCAACGCGCTCCATGCGTTGCTCCTTCACGCTCAGGCATCAGTAATGGATCACGGTGCGAATCGACTTGCCTTCGTGCATCAGGTCGAAAGCGTCGTTGATGCGCTCCAGTGGATGCGTGTGCGTAACGAACGGGGCGAGCTGGATGTCGCCACGCATGGCATCTTCCACCATACCCGGCAACTGGCTGCGGCCCTTCACTCCGCCAAAAGCCGTGCCCATCCACTTGCGGCCCGTCACCAGCTGGAACGGCCGGGTGGAAATTTCCTGGCCAGCGCCCGCCACGCCAATGATGATGGACTGGCCCCAGCCACGGTGCGCGCATTCCAGCGCGGCCCGCATCACATGCACGTTGCCAATGCACTCAAAGCTGTGGTCAACACCCCAGCCGGTCATCTCCACAATCACCTGCTGAATGGGCTTGTCGTGGTCCTTCGGGTTGACAAAATCCGTTGCGCCAAAAGTGCGCGCCAAATCAAACTTTGAAGGGTTGGTGTCGATGGCGATGATGCGCCCCGCCTGCGCCAGCTTCGCGCCCTGGATCACCGCCAGCCCTATGCCCCCCAGCCCGAACACGGCCACCGTGTCGCCAGGTTGCACCTTGGCAGTGTTTTTCACCGCGCCCAAACCCGTGGTCACACCACAGCCCAGCAAACAAACCTGCTCGTGGTTCGCTTCGGGGTTGATCTTGGCCAGCGACACCTCTGCCACCACGGTGTACTCGCTGAAGGTGGAGCAACCCATGTAGTGGTACACCGGTTGGCCCTGGTAGGAAAACCGGGTCGTGCCGTCCGGCATCACGCCCTTGCCCTGTGTCGCGCGCACCGCCACGCACAGGTTGGTCTTGCCCGACTTGCAGAACAGACACTCACCGCACTCGGCGGTGTACAGCGGAATCACGTGATCGCCCGGCTTCACCGAGGTCACGCCCTCGCCCACCTCAACCACCACACCAGCGCCCTCGTGACCCAGCACCGCCGGGAAAATGCCCTCCGGGTCGTCCCCCGACAAGGTGAACGCATCGGTATGGCACACCCCGGTGTGGGTGATCTTGACCAGCACCTCGCCCTTGCGTGGCGGCTCAACATCAATTTCAACGATCTGCAAGGGCTGACCGGGGCCAAAAGCAACAGCGGCGCGGGACTTCATGGGGGGACTCCTGATGCGATGGGATGCCAGACCAGCAGGCAAGCCTGTACCGCTCTGGCAAAAGCGCGATTCTATGTTTCCACCCTCTATACCCCTTCTGGGCGATAGGCCACCGCTATCCAATAGATAACATCAATCAAAATAAAAAAACAATAGACGGAACTAAACTTTCAACATCGTCAACAAAAGGAAACACGCCATGGCTACACCTGTATATCAAGCACCCCAGCCCCGCTGGACGGAATACCTGGCCGCGCTGGCGCAAGCCCACTGAACGGCCCGTAAAGAGCCATTGATTGACAGTGCAACTAAGGAGAGAACCATGTCCGACGAAGCCAGATGCCCCTTCCACCACGGTGCCAGCAGCGGCCCCACCAACCGCGACTGGTGGCCCAACCAGCTCAAGCTCAACGTTCTGCACCAACACTCGCCCAAGGCCGACCCCATGGACGAGGACTTTGACTACGCCAAGGAATTCCAGAGCCTGGACCTGGCAGCCGTCAAGCAAGACCTGCACGCCCTGATGACCGATTCGCAGGACTGGTGGCCCGCCGACTTCGGCCACTACGGCCCCTTCTTCATTCGCATGGCCTGGCACAGCGCAGGCACCTACCGCACGGGCGACGGCCGAGGCGGCGCAGGCAACGGCAGCCAGCGCTTCGCGCCCCTCAACAGCTGGCCCGACAACGCCAACCTCGACAAGGCACGGCGCCTCCTGTGGCCCGTCAAGCAGAAGTACGGCCGCAAAATCTCCTGGGCCGACCTGATGATCCTCGCGGGCAACGTCGCGCTCGAATCCATGGGCTTCAAGACCTTCGGCTTCGGCGGCGGCCGGGTCGACATCTGGGAACCCGAGCAAGACATCTACTGGGGCCAGGAAACCAAGTGGCTGGACGACAAGCGCTACAGCGGCGAACGCGATCTGGAAAACCCCTTGGCCGCCGTGCAGATGGGTCTGATCTACGTCAACCCCGAAGGCCCCAACGGCAACCCTGACCCGCTGGCTGCGGCGCGCGACATCCGCGAAACCTTTGCCCGCATGGCCATGGACGACGAAGAAACCGTGGCCCTCATCGCCGGTGGCCACACCTTCGGCAAGACCCACGGCGCGGGCGATGCCAAGCACGTCGGCCCCGAACCCGAAGCCGCCAGCATCGAGGAACAGGGTCTGGGCTGGACCAGCAGCTTCCGCTCCGGCAAAGGGGCAGACGCCATCACCAGCGGCCTCGAAGTCACCTGGACCGCCACCCCCACCCGGTGGAGCAACAACTTCTTCGAAAACCTGTTCGGCTACGAATGGGAGCTGAGCAAGAGCCCCGCCGGTGCCCACCAGTGGGTGGCCAAGGGCGCCAACCCCACCATCCCCGACGCGCACGACGCCGCCAAGAAGCACGTGCCCACCATGCTCACCACCGACCTGTCGCTGCGCTTTGACCCGGCCTACGAGAAAATCTCGCGCCGCTTCCTGGCAGACCCGCAGGCCTTCGCCGACGCCTTTGCCCGCGCCTGGTTCAAGCTCACCCACCGCGACATGGGCCCGCGCGCCCGCTACCTCGGCCCCGAGGTGCCTGCCGAAGAGTTGATCTGGCAAGACCCCGTTCCTGCTGTCGATCACCCACTGGTCAACGAAAAGGACGTTGCAGCCCTCAAGGCACAGGTGCTCGCCTCTGGCCTGACCGTGCCCGAGCTGGTCGGCACGGCCTGGGCATCCGCGTCCACCTTCCGGGGTTCCGACAAGCGCGGCGGCGCCAACGGTGCACGCATCCGCCTGGCACCGCAGAAGGACTGGGCCGCCAACCAGCCTGCCCAACTGGCCAAGGTGCTGCAGACGCTTGAGAAGATCCAGCAAACCTTCAACGCTGCCCAAACGGGCGGCAAGAAGATTTCCCTGGCAGACCTCATCGTTCTGGCAGGTGCAGCGGGCGTGGAACAGGCCGCCCGCAACGCCGGGCAGAACGTGACCGTGCCCTTCACCCCGGGCCGCACCGACGCTTCCCAAGCGCAGACCGACGTCGAATCCTTCGCCGTTCTGGAACCCCAGGCCGATGGCTTCCGCAACTTCGTCAAAGGGCGCTTCAGTGTCTCTGCCGAGGAAATGCTGGTGGACAAGGCCCAATTGCTGACCCTGAGCGCCCCAGAGATGACGGCACTTGTCGGCGGCATGCGCGTCCTGGGTGCCAACACCGGCCAGACCCGCCACGGCGTCTTCACGCAGCGCCCTGGTGCATTGACGAACGATTTCTTCATCAACCTGCTCGACATGGGCACGGCGTGGACGCCCACCTCCAAGGACGCAGACGTGTTCGAGGGGCGCGACCGGCAAACCGGCCAGGTCAAGTGGACCGGCACCCGCGTGGACCTGGTCTTCGGCTCCAACTCCCAGTTGCGCGCCCTGGCCGAGGTGTATGCCTGCGCCGACGCCCAGCAGAAGTTCGTCCGTGACTTCGTTGCCGCCTGGACCAAGGTGATGAACCTGGACCGTTTCGACCTCGCGTAACTGCGCCAGCACCAGCGCCCCTGGCAGAAATGACAGGGGCGCTGCGCTTTATGGTGCCATCCCCGGTGTACCATCAGCTTCAATTGCCGACCGGAAATTCAAGCCCCATGAGCTTACGCACCGCTATCGTGTCCGGCCAGTTGCTCCTGGCAGCAGGGCTGGCCATGGCGCAGGACATGTCACTCCCCCTGCCCCCTTTGCCCCAGATCGCGGCAGAGGTCGTGCAGGAAGACCGCTATCCTCAGCGCGTGACCGAATTCGCCAATGGTGTGCGCGGTTACGCCTCCCTCGCATACCGGCAGCCTGTAGGCTTTCGGCCGCTGACGCTCGACCTCTACCTGCCCGCCGTCTCCACCGCAAAAGGCAGCACGGGATTTCCCCTGCTGATCTTCATCCACAGCGGTGGCTGGCTGGGCGGCGACACCCGCCGCAACGGCGTCTTCACCGACTTTCCTGCCACCCTGGCGGCCATGGCGTCGCGCGGCTACGCGGTGGCGTCCGTGCAGTACCGCCTCAGCGGCGAAGCCAAGTTCCCCGCACAGGCGCAAGACATCAAGGCTGCCATCCGCTGGTTGCGCCTCAACGCGTCCAATTTCGACATCGACCCAGCCCGCATCGCCACCTGGGGTGCGTCGGCAGGTGGGCACCTAGCGGCACTCACCGCCGTGAGCTGCAAGGTGCCGGAACTTTCCCCTACCGAAACCCCTTCCATGCAAGGCATGGCGCCAGACACCAAGCGTGACAGCATCGCGTCGGCCAAGGTGTCGGATTGCGTGCAGGCAGGTGTCGCCTGGAACGGCGTGTTCGACATGAACACCATAGCCGCCCAGGCCCGCAAGGCCAACGCCATGTCACGCGACGTGCCTCAGGCACCCGAATGGCAACTTTTGGGTTGCGGTGGCCGGTCCAGCTGCGGCATTCGGCAGCTGCGCCACGCCAGCCCGGTGAGCCATGTGGACGCCAACGACCCTCCCATGCTCCTGATCGCAGGCGACCAGGACAAGACCGTGCCCTACCAGCAGACCCTGGACATGGCAGAAAGACTCAAGGGTGCGGGCGTGCGTTACGAGCTGCTGGTGCTGCCCGGCGTGGGCCACAGCTTCATCGGCAGCACCCCGGCACTGACGCGGGACGCCAACCAGAAGGCACTTGACGCCACCGTGCACTTCCTGGACCGCACCATCGGCCCTGCCGCCAAACGCTGATCCGCTCGCCTTCGGGAACTTGTGTTTAGCACTCTAGTCAATAGAGTGCTAACATACAAACAGGCCCCAAAAGGGCTGTTGAAAGGAGAGAGGACGTCATGAACACTGCTGTCACTGCTGCCCCCTACGCACTGACCCCTGCCGCCAAAGGCTGGGGCAGTTCTGCGCTGGTGTTGCCGCCGCTGGGCAACCTTGACGCCTACATCTCGGCCGTCAACCGCCTGCCCATGCTCACCGCCGAGGAAGAGCGCAGCTACGCCGAGCGTCTGCAGAAAGACAATGACCTGGAAGCCGCTGGCAAGCTGGTGATGTCACACCTGCGCCTGGTGGTGTCCGTCTCGCGCCAGTACCTGGGCTATGGTCTGCCGCACGCCGACCTCATCCAGGAAGGCAACGTTGGGCTGATGAAAGCCGTCAAGCGTTTCGACCCCGAACAGGGCGTGCGCCTGGTGAGCTATGCCCTGCACTGGATCAAGGCCGAGATCCACGAATACATCCTGAAGAACTGGCGCATGGT
>CAMLOF010000063.1 GCA_946481585.1 uncultured Macromonas sp.
GCAGAGCTGAGCGTCATGCCCGCAGGACAGGCGCGAAACCATGTGGTTTCGCCTACACTCCCCAAAAGCGAATAAAGGCCTGTCTGCGTTGTACAGGCATACAAAAGGAGACTGAAGATGCTTGCTCAACGACTGATGTGGATCGCATGGCCAGCCTTTCTGGTGGCCGCAGTCATCGAGATGGTGGTTTTCGCTCTGGTGGACCCCAGCGAACTCCATTGGGGAGGCAACCCGCTGGAGTTGTCCCGACAGGCGGTCTACACCTTTGCCTTCTTTTTCTTCTGGGCCATGACCTTCGCGTCCAGCGCGCTCACCACGCTGCTGTCGCAGTCGCCCTTTGAAGTCAACCGCTGCCCTGTGCCGCCCGATGAGCGGCCCAAGGACTGCGCGCGCCACTGCTGCTGAGCGGCCTCAGATTTCCTGCTGCTGGGCGTTGACGATGGCGCTCAGCGCCTGCGTGTCCTTGATGTGCACGTAGCGCTGCTTCACCTCGATGATGCCTTCGTCCATGAACTTCGAGAAGGTGCGGCTCACCGTTTCCAGCTTCATGCCCAGGTAGCTGCCAATCTCCTCGCGCGTCATTCGCAGGATCAATTCAGATTGCGAGAACCCCCGCGCGTGCAGGCGCTGCACCAGATTGAGCAGGAACGCTGCCAGACGCTCTTCTGCACGCATGCTGCCCAGCAGCAGCATGACGCCGTGGTCCCGCACAATCTCGCGGCTCATGATCTTGTGAACGTGGTGCTGCAGCGTGCTGAACTCCCGCGACAGCTGTTCCAGCTTGTCGAAGGGCAGAACGCACACCTCAGCGTCTTCCAGCGCGATGGCGTCGCACGAATGCTTGTCGTTGACGATGCCATCCAGACCAATGATTTCACCGGTCATCTGAAAGCCCGTCACCTGGTCGCGCCCGTCGGCGGTGGTGATGCTGGTCTTGAAGAAGCCGGAGCGCACCGCGTAAAGCGACGTGAAATCGTCCCCCACATTGAACAGCGAACCACCGCGCTTGACGCGCCGACGGGTCGTGATCACGGTGTCGAGCTTGTCCATCTCAGAGGCATTGAGCCCCATGGGCAAGCACAACTCCCGCAGGTTACAGCTGGAACAGGCGACTTTGATGCTGTGAATATCCATAAGTAAACGCTGGTACAGCCCTGAGCTTAACCCATACCTCTCATTGATGCGAAATTCCGCCCCATCCTGGGGAATCTTTGACTCAGGTCAATGGACAGATACGGCCCTTGCGGCACAGTTCACTCAAATCTGGAGATATTGCCTGTGAACCATGTGATCGACGAGAAACTGCTGCAACGGTTTGACGTGCCGGGGCCGCGTTACACCTCGTACCCTACGGCCGACCGCTTTGTGGAAGCGTTCACCGAAAAGGACTACGTGCAGGCGCTGGAGCAGCGCCGCGCAGGTTCGCTGGCCCTGCCGCTGTCACTGTACATCCATATTCCGTTTTGTGAGTCGCTTTGCTATTACTGCGCTTGCAACAAGGTCATCACCAAACACCACAGCAAGGCGGCTGAGTACCTGCGCTACCTGTCCCGCGAGCTGGAGTTGCAGGTTGAACACTTTGGCCGTGGTCATAGTGTTTCTCAAATGCACCTGGGTGGGGGCACACCCACGTTCCTGAGCGACGACGAACTCAGCGACTTGCTGGACATGGTTCAGCGCCACTTCAACCTGGTGCCGGGGGGTGAGTATTCGGTGGAGGTGGACCCGCGCACCGTGACGCCACAGCGCCTGGAACATTTGCACAAGCTCGGCTTCAATCGCCTGAGTTTTGGGGTTCAGGACTTTGACCCCACAGTGCAGAAGGCTGTGCATCGCGTGCAACCGGCAGATCAGGTTTTTGCGTTGGTCGATGCCGCGCGCAAAATCGGGTTCGAGTCTGTCAACGTGGATCTGATCTACGGCCTGCCGCTGCAGACGCCAGAATCCTTCAGGCACACGCTGGAGCAGGTCAAGACACTGCGGCCCGAGCGCATTGCCCTGTACGCCTACGCTCACCTGCCTGCCAGGTTCAAGCCGCAGCGCCGCATTCTGTCGGCGGAGCTGCCCAGCGCTGCCGAAAAACTGTCCATGCTGTCCATCTCCTTGGACATGTTCAGCGAAGCAGGTTACGTGTACGTTGGCATGGACCACTTCGCGTTGCCAGACGATGCCTTGGCCGTGGCCAAGCGCCAGGGGCGCCTGCACCGCAACTTCCAGGGGTACAGCACCCAGCCGGATTGCGATCTGATCGCTCTGGGCGTTTCCGCCATTGGCCGCATTGGGGCCACCTACAGCCAGAACGCCAAGACGCTTGAGGAATACTACGACGCGCTGGACCAAGGGCGTCTGCCCATCATCAGGGGCTTGGCGCTTAACCGGGATGATGCGCTGCGGCGCAGTGTGATCATGGCCATCATGTGCCAAGGCTCGGTGGAGTTCGAGTCCATCAATCTGGGTCACCTGATCGACTTCAAGACTTACTTCGCCCGCGAACTGGAGCGTTTGCAGCCCATGCAGGAGTGGGGGCTGGTCAAGCTCAATCCCGACAGTATTGAAGTCACGCCTGCGGGCTGGTACCTTGTGCGCGCCATTGCCATGGTGTTTGACAAGTACCTGCAAGTGGACCAGGACCGCGCGCGGTTTTCCAAGATCATCTGAGCGGCAGCGCTTGCGCGCTGCTACAGTCCCCGCATGCTGAGTTCCATGACCATTTCCGCCCTGATGATGGGGCTGGTCGGCGGGCCCCACTGCGTGGCCATGTGCGGTGCTGCCTGTGCGGGCATTGCGCGGGCCGCACAACCTCACAGCACGCTGGCGCTCTTGAAGTTCCAGTTCTCACGGCTGGTCGGTTACAGCCTGATGGGCATGCTCGCCGGAGGCACTGTTCAAGGTTTGGGGTGGATGGGGCAGCAGACGGCTGTGCTGCGCCCCGTGTGGACGATGATGCACGTTGCAGCCCTGTTGCTGGGCCTGGTGTTGATGTGGCAGGCCCGCCAACCCGCGTTCATTGACGACTGGGGGCAGCGTTTGTGGCGCAAGGCTCGCCCAGTCATGGCGGGGCTGGGTGGCAAGGCGCCTGTGGTGCTGGGCGTGGGCTGGGCGCTCATGCCCTGTGGCTTGCTTTACTCGGCGCTGTTGGTTGCGTCTTTGTCGGCGTCAGCCGTTCAGGGGGCGGTTGTCATGGCGGCGTTTGCCCTGGGCACCATGGTGTCGCTGGTGGCCGGGCCGTGGCTGTTGCTGCGCCTGAAGGACGCCCGTTCCGGTGGTTGGGGCATCCGCTTGGCAGGCTTGGCGCTGGTGGCAACCTCGGGCTGGGCTTTGTGGATGGGTATCACCCAGCCCACAGGTTTGTGGTGCGCCTGAGTTACCTCGCCGCCTTCAATGGCTTGCCGCAGTTGAGCCCCTGCTGGGCAGTGTGGCCAGAACCAGACCCGCCAGCGCAATTGCAAAAGCCGCCAGTTGCATGGGTGTCAGGCGTTCGCCCATGAACAGCACGCCAATGGCGGCTGCACTCACCGGCAGCATCACCGTGAACACCCCCGCCTGGCTGGCGCTGACCCGTTGCAGCCCCGTCATCCACAGCCACACGGTCCACATGCTGGCAGCCAGCGCGTAGAACACGAGCAGCAGCCAAAGCGGCAAGGTCATCTGTGAGAAGTCGTAGTGCCAGGCCGCCCAGATGCCCACGGGTGTGACCAGTGCCAGCCCCCACAGGTTGATGATGGCCGAAATCCGCCTGGGGCCCAGACCCTGGGTCAGTTTCTTGCCTATGACTACATAAGAAGCTTCGCAAACCACTGCGGCAAATACCAGCAAGTTGCCCCACAGCGCCAGGGGCAGCCCCAGGAACTGACCCTCTACCGAGTTGCCGGGCTGGGACTTTTCCATTGAGAACAAACCGATCCCCACAGCTGCCAGGCCAATGGCCGCCAGGTTGCGCCGACTGAGCTTTTCGTGCAGGAACAACCAGCTCAGAACCGCCACAACAGCTGGAATGGACGACATCACCACCCCTGCCGCAGTGGCTGTGGTCAGGCTCACGCCAAACAGCATGCAGATGGAAAACAGAAAGTTGCCCAGGAACGACTCCAGGAACAACAAGCCTTTTGTGCGGGTGGACAGTGGGGGCTCGTCAGCCGGTTTGCGCAGCCAGGTAAGCATGGCCGCACCGCCAATGCCAAAGCGCAGCCACGCCAGCAGGAACACGGGAAGAACCGCCACCAGAGGTTTTGACAGTGCCACATAGCTGCCTACCAGCGACATGCTCAGGGCCAGGCATCCATAGGCCATCCAGGGGGTGCGTTGTGACATGGGGTGAAACGGTCGTACTTTTGAAATGTGGGTCTGATCATGCACCAAAGTCTTGCCCTGGCACGCGAGTGGTGCCCTTTCATTTTGCATGAGGAAAATGCCATTCCACTTCATGAAATTTCTGCGTGCTGCACCGCAGAAAAATTTCTCAATATGAAGAATGAAATTCCATATTGAGAAATACATGAATTAAGTATTTGTTTTTAAACGAATAAAAATATGTCTTCTATAAGACATAAGATTGACTCAAGGTCTTATACAAGACTTAAACTTTCTCCAACGGCACCGCACTTGCATGCATTCATCAAGTCAGTTGCCAACCGGTGTATCAACCTAGCCAAGGAGAGTTTCCATGCCTCAATCCCTCACGCAACAACTGAGCCGCCAGCAGCAAATCGAAGCTCTGGAAAAAGACTGGGCCCACAACCCTCGTTGGAAGGGTATCAAGCGCGGTTACTCCGCCGCTGACGTGGTTCGTCTGCGCGGCAGTCTGCAGCCCGAGTACACCCTGGCCCAGCGCGGTGCCGAAAAGCTGTGGGACAAGATCAACGGCGGTGCCAAGAAGGGCTACGTGAACGCTTTCGGCGCCATTTCTGCCGGTCAAGCCATGCAGCAAGCCAAGGCTGGCCTCGAAGCCGTGTACCTGTCGGGCTGGCAAGTGGCCGCTGACGGCAACACCAGCGAAACCATGTACCCCGACCAGTCGCTGTACGCCTACGACTCGGTGCCCACCATGGTGCGTCGCATCAACAACACCTTCAAGCGTGCCGACGAAATCCAGTGGGGCCGTGGCATCGAGCCGGGCTCTCCCGAGTTCATCGACTATTTCCTGCCCATCGTGGCTGACGCAGAAGCCGGTTTCGGCGGCGTGCTCAACGCCTTCGAACTGATGAAGAACATGATTGCTGCTGGTGCAGCAGGCGTGCACTTTGAAGACCAGCTGGCTGCCGTGAAGAAGTGCGGTCACATGGGCGGCAAGGTGCTGGTGCCCACCCAGGAAGCCATCGAGAAGCTGATCGCCGCTCGTTTCGCTGCCGACACCATGGGTGTGCCCACCATCATCCTGGCCCGTACCGACGCCGAGGCTGCCAACCTGATCACGTCTGACCACGACGCCAACGACAAGCCTTTCCTGACTGGCGAGCGCACGCAAGAAGGCTTCTACCGTGTGAAGAACGGTTTGGAGCAGGCCATCAGCCGTGGCGTGGCCTACGCGCCCTATGCTGACCTGGTGTGGTGCGAAACCGGCGTGCCTGACATCGGCTTCGCCCGTGAGTTCGCGCAGGCTGTGCACGCCGCTTGCCCGGGCAAGCTGCTGTCCTACAACTGCTCGCCGTCCTTCAACTGGAAGAAGAACCTCAACGACAGCCAGATCGCATCGTTCCAGGAAGAGCTGTCTGCGCTGGGCTACAAGTACCAGTTCATCACGCTGGCCGGTATCCATATCAACTGGTTCAACACCTTCCAATTCGCCCATGCATACGCTCGCGGCGAAGGCATGAAGCACTACGTGAACATGGTGCAAGAGCCCGAGTTCGCAGCGCGTGAGAAGGGTTACACCTTCGTGTCGCACCAGCAGGAAGTGGGCGCGGGTTACTTCGACGACGTGACCACGGTTATCCAAGGCGGTTCTTCCAGCGTGAAAGCCTTGACCGGCTCCACCGAAGAAGAGCAGTTCCACTGATCCGCAAGCCCCTCAACGGGGGCGAGGAGACGGAAGCCCGGGCGATCCCCGGGCTTTTTTTCGTCCAGAGAGGGGAGTGACGCGAATTGCTGGGGGTGATATCGTGTGTCTGGCTGTCTAGCGCCCGGGCGCAAGGTGTGCGCGGGTTTGCCCCTCATGAACCCCAAGGAGCTTGCAATGGTTTACAAGATGTCTGTTGTTGCAGCAGTCGCTGTCACCCTGTTTACGGGCTGCGCCGGGATCATGCCTGCCAAGCCGGCGGCCCAGGCGACTCTGGAAAGCAGATCTGGCAGTCAGGTCAAGGGCGTGGTTTCTTTCTACCGTGCTGGTGACTCAACACTGGTCAAGGCGGACGTGACAGGGCTGACGCCCGGTGAGCATGGTTTTCACGTTCATGAAAGTGGCGATTGCAGCGCGCCGGATGCCGCCAGCGCCAAAGGGCACTTCAATCCACATGGCATGAAGCACGGGCACCATCAACATGCGGAGCGTCACGTGGGTGATTTGCCCAATCTGGTTGCTGACGCCCAGGGGCGTGCTGTCTACAAGGCCGAGGTCAAGGGGTTGAATCTGGCCGCAGGCGCTGACGGCATCGTCGGACGCAGTGTGGTGGTTCATGCCGACCCAGACGACTACCGCTCCCAGCCCGCAGGCAACTCCGGCAGGCGAGTGGCCTGTGGCGTGATCCAGCCGCAGTGAGTGAGGTGCAGGCATTTTGTGGGAAAATGCCTGCTTTCTGATCAACAAGAGCGAGAAAGGCAATCCGGTTATGACACCGCGAACTACCCTGGAGGTTGTCACTGCCCATTGATGGGCGGCAGTTCGCGCCTGCTCGGTACTTTTTCCTCTCACAGCGCGGCCCAGAGCCGCGTTTTTGTTTTCTGGACCCCCTCATGTTGAACATCACGCTCCCAGACGGCTCGCAACGTCAGTTTCCCGGCCCCGTCACCGTGGCCGAGGTGGCTGCCTCCATTGGCTCCGGCCTGGCCAAGGCTGCACTTGCAGGCAAGGTAGATGGCAAGCTGGTCGATACGTCCTACCGCATCGAGGCCGATGCTGCCCTGGCCATCGTCACCGCCAAGGACGCTGATGGTCTGGAGGTGATTCGCCATTCCACTGCGCACTTGCTGGCATACGCCGTCAAGGAGTTGTTCCCCGACGCCCAGGTCACCATCGGCCCGGTCATCGACAATGGCTTCTACTACGACTTTTCGTACAAGCGCCCCTTTACCCCGGAGGACCTGACCGCCATCGAAAAGAAGATGACGGAACTGTCCAACAAGGACGAGCCGGTTGTGCGCCGCGTGCTGCCGCGCGACGAGGCCGTGGCCTATTTCAAGGGCCTGGGTGAGAACTACAAGGCCGAGATCATTGCCAGCATTCCCACGAACGAAGAGGTGAGCCTCTACCGCGAGGGCAGCTTTGAAGACTTGTGCCGTGGCCCCCACGTGCCCAGCACCGGCAAACTCAAGCACTTCAAGCTGATGAAGGTGGCGGGGGCCTACTGGCGTGGTGACCACCGCAACGAGATGCTGCAGCGCATCTACGGCACTGCCTGGACGTCCAAGGACGAACTGCAGCAATACCTGACCATGCTGGAAGAGGCCGAAAAGCGCGACCACCGCAAGCTGGGCCGGGAGCTGGACCTGTTCCACATCGACGAACATTCGCCGGGCACGGTGTTCTGGCACCCCAAGGGTTGGACGGTGTGGCAGGAAGTGGAGCAGTACATGCGCCGCGTGTACCGCGACAACGGCTACCTGGAGGTCAAGGGCCCGCAAATCCTGGACAAGACCTTGTGGGAGAAAACCGGCCACTGGGACAAGTACCGCGAGAACATGTTTACCACCGAGTCGGAAAAGCGCGACTACGCGCTCAAACCGATGAACTGCCCGGGTCACATCCTGATCTTCAAGCAGGGTGTGAAGAGCTACCGCGACCTGCCGCTGCGCTACGGTGAGTTTGGCCAGTGCCACCGCAACGAGCCCACGGGTGGTCTGCACGGCATCATGCGTGTGCGCGGCTTCACGCAGGACGACGGTCACATCTTCTGCACCGAAGACATGATCCAGACCGAGGTGGCCGCCTTCACGGCGCTGCTCAAGAAGGTTTACAAGGACTTCGGCTTCACCGACATCCTCTATAAGCTGTCCACCCGGCCTGAAAAGCGCATTGGTACCGAGGAAAGCTGGGACAAGGCCGAGGCCGCGCTGGCCGAAGGCCTGAAGGCCGCTGGTTGCGAATTCGAGTACCTGCCGGGCGAGGGTGCGTTCTACGGCCCCAAGATCGAATACACGCTCAAGGACGCGCTGGGCCGCCAGTGGCAGTGCGGCACCATTCAGGTGGATCCGAACCTGCCGGAGCGCCTGGATGCTGAATTTGTGGGTGAGGATGGCATGCGCCACCGCCCCGTCATGCTGCACCGCGCCATTGTGGGCAGCCTGGAGCGTTTCATCGGCATTTTGATCGAACAGCACGCTGGCGCGCTGCCCACTTGGCTGGCTCCGGTGCAGGTCGCGGTGCTCAATATCACCGATTCGCAGGCCGATTACTGTCGTGAAATTGCCAAAATGCTGGAGAATCAAGGGCTTAGGGTCACCCTGGACCTGCGCAACGAGAAAATCACGTATAAAATACGGGAGCATTCGCTGCAAAAGCTGCCTTACATCCTCGTTGTGGGTGACAAAGAAAAGGCCGCCGGGGCGGTTGCCGTGCGTGCGCGCGGTAACAAGGACCTGGGGGTTTTGTCCCTGGAGGAGTTCGCCCAACGCATCCGTTCGGACATCGAAGCCAAGGCCTGAGGCCGGGTTTCCTGTGCCGTGGTGCCGCGGGTAACAGGCGGTGGGCGGCGGTTTTGCTGCCCTGCAGCTTTTTGAACAAAGGATTTCACCATCGCTACCAACCCCAACTTCCGCGACCGCCGTCAACGCGAGGAACGCGCTCACCGCCTGAACCGCGAAATCAACGCCCCTGAGGTTCGCCTCACCGGGCCCGAGGGCGAAGCCATTGGTGTCGTGAGTCTCCAGGAAGCGCTGCGCATGGCAGGCGAGCTGGACGTGGATCTGGTGGAAATTGCCGCGATGGCCAAGCCTCCGGTTTGCCGCCTCATCGATTACGGCAAGTTCAAGTACGCGGAACAGAAGAAGGCAGCGGAGGCGAAGTCCAAACAAAAGGTCATCGAGGTCAAGGAAATCAAGTTCCGCCCCGGTACCGACGAAGGCGACTACAACATCAAGATGCGCAACGTGCGCCGCTTCCTGGAAGACGGCGACAAGTGCAAGATCACCCTGCGTTTCCGTGGCCGTGAGATCACGCACCAGGAACTGGGCTTGGCACTGTTGAACCGCATTCGCGATGAACTGGGCGATTCGATCGTGGTGGAGCAGTTCCCCAAGCTCGAAGGTCGTCAGATGATCATGATGATCGCACCCGGCCGCAAGAAGGCTGGCGGTGCAGGCAAACCGGCGCAGGAAGCTGCTCCGGTGGCCACCCCGGCAGAGTAATCTGCTGGTACAGGAAACGGGTCCGTGGCGGGTTGGTCGCCTGCAGCGGGTCCGGGAAAAGCACTCCTTGGGGTGCATTTCCAAGCGGGGTTCTTTGAACCAGCCGCACAACCCAAGTGGCTCGGGGCCAACAAGACCGCGATCTGGTTCGCGGCGCCTCACGAGCACAAACCATAAGGAGCATCAACATGCCCAAAATGAAGACCAAGAGCAGTGCGAAAAAGCGTTTTCGCGTTCGTCCGGGTGGCACCGTCAAGCGCGGTCAAGCCTTCAAGCGTCACATCCTGACCAAGAAGTCCACCAAGAACAAGCGCCAGCTGCGTGGTGCGGTGACTGTGCATGAGACCAACATGGGTCACATGGCGCAGATGCTGCCCTTTGCCGGCCTGTAATTCAACGACGAACAAGGAGTAAGCTATGCCTCGCGTCAAACGTGGTGTCACCGCACGTGCCCGTCACAAGAAAGTCCTGGCCCTGGCCAAAGGTTTCCGCGGCCGTCGCGGTAATGTCTTCCGCATCGCCAAACAGGCGGTGATGAAGGCCGGTCAGTATGCCTACCGTGACCGCCGTACCAAGAAGCGTGTGTTCCGCCAGCTGTGGATCGCCCGTATCAACGCCGGCGTGCGCGAATTGGGCCTGACCTACAGCCAGTTCGCCAACGGCCTGAAGAAAGCCGCCATCGAGATCGACCGCAAGATGCTGGCTGATCTGGCCGTGAACGACAAGGCTGCTTTCAGCAGCATCGTCGAGCAGGTCAAGGCCAAGTTGGCTGCCTGATGGACGATCGGTTTTTCTGAACAGAAAAGCCGCCAATCGACCGGCAATTGGGGGCCAGGGCTGTAAAGTCTCTGGCCCTTTTTCATTTGGATTTCGCCCTTGATGGGCAAGCCGTGGACCGTTGAGATGAACGACCTCGATTCCCTGGTGCAGTCGGCACGCGAGCTGTTCGCGCAGGCCGCCACCCCCGCCGACCTTGAAAACGCCAAGGCCCAGTACCTGGGCAAGAGCGGCCGCATGACCGAGCTGATGAAAGGCATGGCGGCGCTCAGCGTGGAAGAGAAGAAGACCCGTGGCGCGGCCATCAACGTGGCCAAGCAGGCGATCGAGGCGGCATTGAACGAGCGCCGTCAGGCCCTGGCCGAGGCCGAGCTGCAACGCCAGTTGCAGGCCGAAGCGCTTGACGTGACCTTGCCTGGCCGTCAGCGTGGCACCGGCGGTCTGCACCCTGTGAGCCTGACGATGGAACGCATCGAGGCGATCTTCGGCTCCATGGGCTTTGAAGTGGCCGACGGCCCCGAGATCGAATCCGACTGGTTCAACTTCACCGCACTGAACACGCCCGAAGACCATCCGGCGCGTTCCATGCACGACACCTTCTACGTGGAAGGCGGCTCCGAGAAGGCGCCCAACCTGCTGCGTACGCACACCAGCCCCATGCAGATCCGCCACGCGGTGCAGCACGTCAAGCGTTACAAGGCCCTGGCTGGTGCGTCTGCGAACGAACTGTTCAGTGGCGACATGCCCGAGATCCGCGTCATCGCGCCGGGCCGCACCTACCGGGTGGACAGCGACGCCACCCACTCGCCCATGTTCCACCAGTGCGAAGGCCTGTGGATTGGCGAGAACGTGAGCTTCAAGGACTTGAAGTTCGTGTTCACCGATTTCTGCCGCACCTTCTTCGAGTCGGATGACTTGGTGCTGCGTTTCCGCCCGAGCTTCTTCCCCTTCACCGAGCCCAGCGCCGAGATCGACATCCAGTTCCAGACAGGCCCGTTGGCGGGCCGTTGGCTGGAGGTGGCCGGTAGCGGCCAGGTGCACCCGAACGTGGTGCGCAACATGGGGCTGGACCCCGAGAAATACATCGGCTTTGCCTTTGGCATGGGGCCGGACCGCCTGACCATGCTGCGCTATGGCGTCAACGACCTGCGCCTGTTCTTCGACGGCGACATCCGCTTCCTGAGCCAGTTCCGCTGATCTGCCAACGCATTCCGAGAGTCTGAAACATGCAATTCCCCGAGTCCTGGCTGCGTGAATTCTGCAACCCGCCCCTGACCAGCCAGCAGCTGGCCGACACCCTGACCATGGCCGGTCTGGAGGTGGAGGAGTGCGTCCCCGTGGCGCCGCCTTTTACCAAGATCGTCGTGGGCGCCATTGTTGAAGCCGAGCAACACCCCAACGCCGACCGCCTGCGCGTGTGCAAGGTGGACGCGGGCACTGGCGAGCTGCTGCAGATCGTCTGCGGCGCGCCCAACGCCCGTGTGGGCATCAAGGTGCCCTGTGCCCTGGTGGGGGCCGAGTTGCCCCCGGGCGAAGATGGCAAACCCTTCCTGATCAAGGTGGGCAAGCTGCGCGGTGTGGAAAGCTACGGCATGCTGTGCTCTGCCCGCGAACTGGGCCTGTCCGAGGACCACGGCGGCCTGCTGGAGCTGGCTGGCGACGCCCCTGTGGGGCAGGACATCCGCAAGCACCTCAAGCTCGACGACCGCCTGTTCACCCTCAAGCTCACGCCCAACCTGGCGCACTGCCTGAGTGTGTATGGCATTGCGCGTGAAGTGGCTGCACTCACCGGTGCGATCCTCAATACGCCCGTTTATCCCAAGCTGGAGGCAGCGCATGCCGACAAGCTGCCCGTGACAGTGCAGTCGCCCGATCTGTGCGGCCGCTTCACCGGGCGCATCGTGCGGGGCATCAATCCGCAGGCACAAACGCCCGCCTGGATGGTGGAGCGCCTGGCCCGCTGTGGCCAGCGTAGCGTGTCTGCGCTGGTGGACATCTCCAACTACGTGATGTTCGAGTTGGGTCGCCCATCGCACATCTTCGATCTGGACAAGATTCATGGCGGCCTGCAGGTGCGCTGGGGCAAGGCGGGCGAGCAGCTCAAACTGCTCAACGGCAACACCGTCACGGTGGACGAGACCGTGGGCGTCATCGCCGACGACAAAGAGGTTGAGTCGCTCGCGGGCATCATGGGTGGCGACGCCACGGCCGTGGGTGACGACACGCGCAACGTCTTCGTGGAAGCGGCGTTCTGGTGGCCCAAGGCCATCGCGGGCCGTTCGCGCCGCTACAACTTCAGCACCGACGCGGGCCACCGCTTCGAGC
>CAMLOF010000064.1 GCA_946481585.1 uncultured Macromonas sp.
CGCATCGGCGAAGCCGCCAGCACCGAGCGCGAGACCGACCTGTACCAGTCGCAGCTCGACATCTTCCTGGACCCCAACGACCCGGCGGTGATTGCCCAGGCGCGCGCCGACGGCATTCCCGAAGCGTGGCTGGAAGCCGCCCGCAACAGCCCCGTCTACAAGATGGCCGTGGACTGGAAGGTGGCCTTGCCCCTGCACCCGGAATACCGCACGCTGCCCATGGTGTGGTACGTGCCGCCGCTGTCGCCCATTACCGCTGCGGCCAATGCCGGGCACGTGGGCATCAACGGCGAGATTCCGGACGTGAGCCAGCTGCGCATTCCCGTGAAGTACCTGGCCAACCTGCTGACCGCTGGCGACACCTTCCCCGTGGTGAAGGCGCTGGAGCGCATGCTGGCCATGCGCGCCTACCAGCGCGCCAAACACGTGGAAGGCGTGACCAACCACGCCGTGCTGGAACAGGTGCAACTGAGCACCGCGCAGGTGGAAGAGATGTACCGCTACATGGCGATTGCCAACTACGAGGACCGCTTCGTGATTCCCACCACGCACCGCGAGTACGCCGAGAACGCGTTCAACGTCAAGGGCGGTTGCGGCTTCAGCTTTGGCAACGGCTGCTCCGAAGGGGTGACCGAGACCAGCCTCTTCGGCAGCGAGAAGAAGCGCACCATTCCCATCAAGGTGGAGGGCTGAGCGATGCTGTTCTCCGCACCCCCCAAATCCATGCGCCTGACGCTGCGCGTGTTGTCGCACCTGCTGAGCTACCCCAGCGTGGAGTTGCTGGCGCACCTGGGCGAGCTGGCCCAGGCCCTGCGTGACGAGGCCGTGCTGGACGGCCAGCGCACCGACGAGCTGGAAGCGTTGATGCACCGGCTGGAGCGGCTGCCATCCATGCAGGTGCAGTCGGAATACGTGGAGCTGTTCGACCGCGGTCGCAGCACCGCGCTCAACCTGTTCGAGCACGTGCATGGCGACTCGCGCGACCGTGGCCCCGCCATGATCGACCTGATCCAGACCTTCGAGAAAGCGGGCCTGATGCTGCGCACCGAGGAATTGCCCGACCACCTGCCAGTGCTGCTGGAGTTTGCCTCCACCCAGCCACCGGCCCAGGCGCGCGAATTCCTGGGTGAGATTGCCCACATCGTGCGGGTGATCTTCAGCGCGCTGCAAAAGCGCCAGAGTCCCTACGCCAGCGTGCTGGCAGCCGTACTCGAACTGGCCGGGCACAAGGCCGAGGCCGTGCCTGTGCCTGTTGAAGAGGCCATGGACGAGTCGTGGGAAGAGCCGCCCGTCTTTGGCGGCTGCTCCACCCAGGGGCAGGCCAAACCCGGCCAACCCCAACCCATCCAACTGGTCAGAAAAGCTGTTTCGTCATCACAAGGAGTGCAGGCATGAACACCCTCCACAACTTCCTGTTCAACGTCTATCCCTACATCTGCCTGTCGGTGTTCCTGATGGGCAGCCTGGCCCGCTTTGACCGCGACCAATACACCTGGAAAAGCGACTCGTCGCAACTGCTGCGCAAGGGGCAGTTGCGCTGGGGCAGCAACCTGTTCCACATAGGCATTCTGTTCCTGTTCTTCGGGCACAGCGTGGGCCTGCTCACCCCGCACTGGGTGTACGAGCCCTTCATCACCCCGGGGCAGAAGCAACTGCTGGCCGTGGTGGCGGGCGGCGTGGCAGGGTTCATCTGCTTCATCGGCCTGACGCTGCTGCTGCACCGGCGCATCTTCGATCCGCGCATCCGCCTCACCAGCCACCGCACCGACCTGTTCATCCTCGTCATCCTGTGGGTGCAGCTGGTGCTCGGGCTCATCACGCTGCCGTATTCCATTGGCCACAGCGACGGCTCGGTGATGCTGGTGCTGTCGGACTGGGCGCAGCGCATCGTCACCTTCCGCCCTGATGCCGCTGGCCTGGTGGCGCTGGACTGGCCCTACAAGGTGCACCTGGTGCTGGGCATGACGATCTTCCTGCTGTTCCCATTCAGCCGCCTGGTGCACGTTTGGAGCGGCTTTGCCACCGTGGCCTATGTGCTGCGGCCCTACCAGGTGGTGCGAAGCCGCCGCCTGGGGCTGACCCCGTCCGCCCCTGCGGACACCGACCGTTGAGCGGGCAAGGCACGCTGAAAGACACACCATGAACACCCAAAACACCACAGGTTGTGGCAGCGGGCATTGTGGCTGCGCCAGCGGCACAACCGGGCTGGCGGCAGTGGCCACCATCAACGGCGTGGCACTGCACCTGCCGGACGAGATGCTCCCGCAAGATGAGTTGCTGGAGCGCGCGCACGGCGAACTGCTGCGCCAGGAGGCCGTGCGCCTGGGGCTGCTGCCAAAGGGTGACTACCCGGTGGCGCCCGAGCTGGGCGAACACGAGCGCGAGGTGATCGAGTCCATGCTCGATACGCAGGTGCTGACCCCCGAGCCGTCCGAAGCCGAGTGCTTGCGCTATTACGAAGGGCACAAGACGCACTTCGTGGTGGGGCAGGCCATGCACGTGCGGCACATCCTGTTTGCCGTGACGCCGGGTGTGGACGTGCATGCACTGGCCAAACGGGCCGAACAGGCCTTGCTGGAACTGTCCCGCAAGGACGTGCCCGAGGGCCGCTTCGAAGCGCTGGCGCGTGAACTGTCCAACTGCCCCACGGGCGCCACGGGGGGGGACCTGGGTTGGATAGGCCCCGAGGAATGCGCGCCCGAGTTGGCCAACGAGCTTTTCTTCCAGACCGATTCCGGCTGGGGCATGGGCCTGCATCCAAGACTGGTGCACACACGCCACGGATTTCATATCATCGAGGTTCTGGGCCGCCGCCGGGGCAAGCAGTTGGCGTTCGATGAGGTGAAAGACCGCATCGAGCAGCAGCTGGCCATGCAGGTGCGGGCCACGGCATTGCGGCAGTACATGCTGGTTCTGACCGGCCGCGCGAAGGTGGAAGGCCTGGAACTGGAGGGTGCGGCCACGCCTTTGGTGCAGTAAAAAAAGGGGGGCGTACATGACAGACAGCGCCGAGCACGCTGCAAGACCAGCTGGCAAGCTGCTGCTGGTGGACGACGAGCCCAACATCCTGGCGGCGCTGCGGCGCCTGCTGCGCCAGGATGGTTACGCGATCACGGCAGAGACAGACGCGCGCGTCGCGCTCACGCGGCTGGAGTCGGAAGACTTCGATGTCATCGTGTCCGACCAGCGCATGCCCGAGATGACCGGCGTGGAGTTCCTGCGGCGCGCCAAGCAGTTGCGCCCGCACTCCATGCGCATCGTGCTGTCAGGCTACACAGATCTGGACTCGGTCACCTCGGCCATCAACGAAGGGGCGATCTACAAGTTCCTCACCAAGCCCTGGGACGACGGTCAACTGCGCGACCACATCGCAACCGCCCTGCGGCACAAATACCTGGAGGACGACAACCGCCGCATGAGCGACGAGTTGCGTGTGGTGAACGCACGCCAGCAGGAACTCAATGCCCAACTGGCTGCCCTGGTACACGAGCAGCGCAACAGCCTGTTCCGCGACGAAACCGTTCTGCAGACCCTGCAGGAAGTGCTGCGCCAGATCCCCGTTCCCATTCTGGGTTGCGGTGACGACGAGATGATCGTATTCTGTAACGAAGCGGCAGAACAGCTCTTCCATCAAGGTCAAGGAGCGCAGCCGCTGCTGGGCGCCGGTTTATCGGACGTTTGGCCTGGGGGTGTCGGTGGCAGCGCCGCACCCTGGACCCGAAGCGGTGTGCCGCTGGGAGGCAGGAACATGCGTGTTGAATGCAGGGCGCTTGGACAAGGGGGGCGGCCTCGGGGCAGCCTGTTTCTGTTCTTCGAGGAACCGTCTTCATGAACGCGCCGCATGTTTCCCACCGCCTCGATCTGAGCGCGGTGATGCCTTCTATCCGTACGCTGCCAGCCTTGCCCGAAGTGGTCTTCCAACTGGTGCGCAGCCTGGAAGACCCCAATCTGGACCTGGGCCGGCTGGAAGAACAGGTGGAGATGGACCAAGCCCTGTCCACCAAGCTCCTGCGTGTGGCCAATTCGTCCTTTTACGGGCTGCTGCGCCAGGTGGGCACCGTGCGCGACGCTGCCATGGTGCTGGGCTTCGGTGCGCTGCGCAGCATGGCGATTGCCGCTGCCACGGTCAACCATTTCGCCGCGTTGCGCCTGCCGCCGGACTTTCACTACCGCGCCTTCTGGGCACACGGCATGGCCTGCGGGCTGGCGGCCGAACTGCTGGCCCGCGAACACCGAGAGCCCGAGGGCGTGGCCTTTACCGCAGGGCTGATTCACGACCTCGGCCGGCTGGTGCTGGCCAGCCAGTTCCCCGATCACCTGGAGGCCTGCCACCTGCACAAGGCGAAGACGGGCTGCAGCTTGCTGGACGCAGAAAGGGAGGTGTTGGGCATAACCCATTCGCAGATGGGGGCGGCCCTGGCCAGGTACTGGCATTTTCCGGTGATGGTGGTGGACGCCATCGAATTCCACCACCAGCCCGAGCTGGCGCGTTCCCCTGTGGCGCAAGTTGTCCATCTGGCCGATGGCCTGTCGCGCGGCAAGGTGTGCGTCGAGTCGGGCGAAGTGGCGCTGGGCGAGTACATCTCGCGGGAGAGCTGGGCGCGCTTTGGCGTGCCAGCCGCCCGCCTGCTGGAACTGCGCCAGACGCTGGACAGCCGCATGAGCGCGCTGGACGACGTGCTGGGCCATGCGGGGGAGGGTTGAGCGTGGACGTATTCGTGTGGGACGCGACCTACGAGGTGGGGCATGCGAGGATCGATCACGAGCACCAGGGCCTGGTGGATCTGATCAACCAGGTGCTGCAACTGCAGGGGGACCCGGACGCCGCGCTGCACCTGCCCCGGCTGCTCGGGGCCTTGCTGCGCTACGCGGGCGAACACTTCTTTGCCGAAGAGGAGCTGATGGTTTCGCAGGGGCTGGACGAACGGCACATCAACACCCACCGCGAGGCGCACCGCGCCTTCACCCGCGAGGTGCTGCGCATCCGCCAGTTGACGGTTCAGTCCGACCAACTGCAGCAGCTTGGGGAGTTTCTGACCGGCTGGCTGGTGGGGCACATACTCAGCTACGACCGCTCGCTCATGCGCCAGCTGCACCGCATGGAGAGCGGGCAGTCAGCGGCCGCCGCCTACGAGGCTGAACTGGCCGAGCCCGACGATCCTGCCGCGCGCAACCTGCTGCGGGCCATGTCGGCATTGCTGCCGTTTGGTCGTGCTGCAGACGGGGATCTGGGCGCGCTGCGTGACGCCGTTGAGAGGATCGCACGTGAACAGGTGGCCACCCAGACGGCGCTTTGCCAGATCATCGAAGGCACCCCGGTGCCGACCTTCGTGCTCGACCGGGAGCACCGGGTGAGCCACTGGAACCTTGCCTGTGCGCGGCTCACGGGCGTGCCCGCGCAAGAAATGGTGGGCACCACAGAACCCTGGCGTGGGTTCTACGCCACGGCCCGCCCCGTGCTGGCCAACATCATCATGAGCAACGACGGCGGCGGCGACGGGGCCTTGGCACCGCTGTACCCGGACGGCCACTGGCGCAGCCCCTTGATCGAGGGGGCGGTGGAGGCCGAGATCTATTTCACCCACATGGGCGAAGGGGGCCGTTGGCTGCATTGCATTGCGGCGCCGCTGCGCGACAGCCGTGGGCGACTCATCGGCGCGGTGGAGACGCTGCAGGACGTGACCGACCGCCGCCAGGCCCGCCAGGCGCTGCTGGACAGCCAGGCCCGGCTGGAACAGGATGTGGCCGCGCGCACGGAAGAACTGGTTCGGCGCAACAGCGAGCTGATACGGCTCAACGAGACGCTGGTTCAGACGAGGCAGCAACTGGTTCAATCCGAAAAGCTCGCGTCCATCGGCCAACTGGCCGCAGGCGTGGCCCACGAGATCAACAATCCCATCGGTTACGTGCAGTCCAACCTGGGCAGCCTCGACAAATACCTCGCCGACATGTTCCGTCTGCTGGACGCCTACGAGGCGGCCGAGTCTTCCATTGCCGACCCTGCGCAGGCAGCGCAGCTCAAAGCCCTGCGCGAAGAAATCGAGTTGCACTACCTGCGCGACGACCTGCCCGACCTGATGCGCGAATGCAAGGAGGGGGTCACCCGTGTGAAGAAGATCGTGCAGGACTTGAAGGACTTTTCGCGCGTGGACAACCGCCAGGAGTTTGAGTTGGCCGACATCCACCAGGGCCTGGACTCGACGCTCACCATTGTGGCCAACGAGATCAAGTACAAGGCTGACGTGGTCAAGCGCTATGGTGAGCTGCCCCAGGTGGAATGCCTGGCATCGCAGCTCAACCAGGTGTTCATGAACCTGCTGGTCAACGCCGCGCAGGCCATGGGCGACACGCGCGGCACCATCACCGTGAGCACGGGTACCGATGGCGAGACGGTGTGGGTGGAAGTGGCCGACAACGGCTGCGGGATACCTGCCGACCAGTTGGACCGTATCTTCGATCCGTTCTACACCACCAAGCCCGTAGGCAAGGGCACGGGCCTGGGGCTCGCGTTGTCCTATGGCATCGTGCAGAACCACCATGGCTCGCTCACCGTGTGCAGTGAACCCGGTGTGGGCACCACCTTTCGCATCACCTTGCCGGTACGCCAGCAGGCCAAGGCCAGCACCGCATGAACACGCCCGTGCCTGTCACAGCGCCTGAGGTTGCCGCCCCTGCAACGGGCGCCGCCGTGCTGTGCGTGGACGACGAGCCCAACATCCTTTCTGCCTTGCGGCGGCTGTTCCGGGGCACACCGCACCGGGTGGATACAGCGAATTCTGGTGCCGAGGCGCTGGAAAAGCTGGCGGCCGGGAGCTTTGACATCGTCATTTCCGACATGCGCATGCCCGAGATGGATGGAGCTGCCCTGCTGGAGCAGGTGCGCCTGCGCTGGCCGCAGACGGTGCGCATCATGCTCACCGGCTTTGCCGACATGCCATCCACCGTGGCGGCCATCAACAAAGGCGAAATCTACCGTTACCTGGCCAAACCCTGGAACGAGGCAGAACTGCTGCACACCGTGGACCAGGCGCTGGAGCGCAAGCGCCTGCGCGAGGAGCGCGACCGCCTGCTTGACGTGACCCGCCAGCAGAACGAGGCTCTCACCCAACTCAACGCCGACCTGGAAACCCGGGTGGAGCTGCGCACGCAGGAACTGGCGCAGGCCAACGTGCGCCTGCAGCGCTACTGGCTCACGTCCATCAAGATATTCACCAGCCTGATGGAGCTGCGCGGCGGCGTGCTGGCCGGCCACGCGCGCCGCGTGGCCGATGTGGCGCGGCGCATCGCGTTGCAGATGGGGCTGAGCGGGGCCGAGGCGCAGGACGTGTTTCTGGCGGGCCTGCTGCACGACGTAGGCAAGCTCAGCCTGCCCGACGCCGTGCTGGCCAAGCCGCTCAAGGACATGAATGCCGCCGACCTGGTGCACTACCGCAAGCATCCGGCGCTGGGCGAGCAGGCCCTGATGCCGCTTGAGAACCTGCACGCTGCCGCGCAGTTCGTGCGGTCGCACCATGAGCGGCACGACGGCAGGGGCTTCCCGGACGGCCTGCACGGCGAGCAGATTCCCCTGGGCGCGCGCATTCTGGCGCTGGCCAACGATCTGGACAACCTGCTGCATGGCCGCCACGGCAACGCGCCCCTTTCGCCCCACGAGGCTCGCCAACGGGTGCAGGAATTGCGCGAGTTGCGCTACGACCCCGCCGTGGTCGATGCCTGGCTGGCGATTGACAACTCACCCGCGCAGCCGCAGGATTGCGTGGTCACCGTGGGCGAGTTGCTGCCCGGCGACGTGCTGGCCCAGGATTGGGTGAATGCCGACGGGCTGCTGCTGCTGGCTGCGGACCGCGAGCTGGATGCGCGGCTGATCCAGCAGATACGCCTGTACCAGGCCAAGGAGCCGGTGCTGATACGCCTGCACATCCGCAACAGACAGGAGAGTTCCGATGCGCCGCGTCATGCTGGTTGACGACGAGCCCCACGTGCTGAGCGCCTTGCGCCGTTTGCTGGCGCGGTCTTTGCCGCAACAGGACGTGCGCGTGGAGTTGTACCTGGACCCGCTGCAGGCGCTGGCCCGCGCGCGCCATGCCCGTTTTGATGTGGTGGTGTCGGACTACCGCATGCCTGCCATGGACGGCGTAAAGCTGCTTTCGCGCTTGCGCGAAATCCAGCCCGACACGGTGCGCATCATCCTGTCGGCATCCACCGACTTTGATGCCGTTCAGGCCGCAGTGAACGAGGCGGACATCTTCAAGTACCTGGTCAAGCCCTGGACGGATGAGGCCTTGCTGCTGGCGCTGAGCGAAGCCTTTGCCCGCCACGACCATGCGGCGGAGACGCACCGGCTTGCCCAGGCGCACAAGCAGGGGCAGGGCAAGCTGTCGCCAGAGGAGGCGGAGCGCCAGCGGCTGGAGGCGCTGGAGCCGGGCATTACCCGCGTGCGCTGGGACACCGACGGCTCCGTGCTGCTGGACGACGTTTGACGCCGCCAGTTCAGGCGCGCGGCTTGCGGGCGCGCGGTTTGCGCTCTGCCTTGGCTGCCGCCGCAGACGCCATGGCGCGCGGGGGGCTGGCCTGTTCCAGCCACAGCAGCGTGTCGAGTTGCGTGACGAAGCGGGCCAGGTAGTCGGGTGACAGGTCGCGCATCAGTTCGATGGTGCGGAGCACCAGCATGTGCGAATTCAGCGGCCCGGCGTTGCGCGGCTCACGCTGCAGGGCGCGCTGCACCTTGTCTTGCGCAGCCACCTTGGTCCACACCTGGCGGAAACGACGCAGGCTGCGCATCTCGCCGGTGCCTTGTGCCGGGGCGGGCGCCGGGGCAGTTCCTGTGCTGCCGCCATCACCCGCCCGCTCGGCTGCACGCAGGTGGCCGTTGAGTTTGGCCAGCGCCGTGGTGGCCGGTGTTTCCAGCAGTATGGCCAGCCTGCGCAGGCCCACCGCGTCGCCTTCTTGCAGCATGGCACGCAGGGCGCGGGCTTGGGGTGGATGGGCCTGCTGCAGGCGTGTGGCCTGCTCAGCCAGACTGTTTTGTGCTTGTTGCAGGCGGCGCTCGTGCTCGGCCAGGGCGCGCTCCAGGCGTTCGCTCAACAGGCGCCGTACACCCGAGGCAGCGGTGTCCATTCGGGTGCCCAGAGCTTCCAGGTAGCGAAAGCGCACCGGGTCCAGCCGGTCTGCGCCTTGCGCGCGCCAGCCGTCCAGCCGGGCACGCCAGGGCGGTACGGGGGCCGTGGATTCACTCATTCGGCTGGGGCCGGGGACTTGGGCACCGGTGCCATTTCCACACGGCGGTTCAGGGCGCGGCCTTGCTCGTTCTCGTTCGACGCCACGGGTTGCTGCGGGCCGAAAGCCGCCGCGAACACCTGCGTCGGCGGCATGCCTTCGCCAATGAGTGCGCGGGTCACGGTGAGCGCCCGTTGCGCGGAAAGCTCCAGGTTGTCCGCGAAGCGGCGGTTGCCTTCGTGCACGGGCCGGTCGTCGGTGAAGCCGCTGACCATCAGCATTTCCTGCCGCTCGCTCAGGTACACCTTCAAGGGCGGCACCAGGCTGCGCAGCAGTTGCAGGCCTTCGGGGTGGAGCTGGTCGGAGTTGAGCGGGAACAGCACGCTGCCGCTGATGCCGATGCGCCCGTCGCGCAGCGTGACGCGGCCGGACTGCAGCGGCACCGCCAGGGCCTTTTCCAGGGCCATGCGGCGGTGTTCCTCCTCGCGGCGCTTGGCCACTTCGGCTTCCAGGCTGGACACCAGGTCCATCTGCACCACCAGCACGCCAATCAGCACCAGCACAAAGGCGCCCAGCAGACCGGCCATCAGGTCGCCAAACACGGCCCACACCGGGGCGGTGTGGCCTTCGCCATCGTCGCGTTCGTCGAACTCGATCATCCGGCGGCCCCTTCGGCCTCCAGCGCCGCACTGCCACGCAGGCGCTGCAGGTCTTGCACGATGCTCTGCTGCGAGGTGATGCTGAGGTCGATGACCTCGCGGGCCTGGGCCACGTAGTAGTCGAGCTGCTCGTCGCTGCGGGTGATGGAGCGCTGGATGGCCGATTCGATGCGGGCCAGGGTGTCGAGCAGTTTGTCGTTGGATGCGCTGTAGAGCTGCACGCCGTGGCCGAAGGCTTCGCCCAGCGCGGCCAGTTCCACGGCGCTGCCGTTGACTTGTGCTGCCGCGTCGCCCACCTGCTGGGCCAACTGCGTGGCCTGGGTCTGCAAGGTCTGCTCGAACTGTGTGCCCGCCTGCGCCAGCACTTGTGTGGCCGCGCCCACCAGGGCTTCAATGCGGCTGCGTTGTTCGCCCGCCGCTTGGTCCAGGGACTGGATCAGCCCCTGCAACTGGGTGGCCAGGCGGGTGCGTTCTTCCAGGGCCAGGTTGTCGCGTTCAGACAGGCGCGACATTTCCTGGCGCAGCTCGGCAATCACCTGGGCGGCTGCCTGCGGCACTTCCGATGCCGTCTGCAGCAGGCGCGAAAGCGGGGCTTCCAGGGCCGTGCCCAGCGTGGCCAGGTGGCTGGCCACGGCGGCCTGCAGTTCGCCCAGGCGGTCCACGGCGGCCTGGCCGCGCGCGGCTTCGTCGGTGCGCAGCTGGCCCAGTTCGGCCTGCAGCGTGTGGGCGAGCTGGTCCATGCGCTGGGTGTGCTGTTCCAGCCACTGCGCTTCAGACGCGGTGCGGTGGCGCACCAGTTCTTCGGAGCGTTCCAGCAGCCGCGACACCTCTTGCAAGGTGGCGCCCGCCTGCTGGCTGGTGCGCTGGGTGATGTCGCCCACCGCCTGTTCCAGCGCCGCGCAGATGCCCTGGTGGCGCTGCAGCGACTGTTCGCCCAACCGCTGCCATTCGCCGTGCAGGTCGGCAGCCATGGTCTGCAGGGCGCCGGTCCAGGTTTGCAGGCGTTCGCTTTCGGCCTGGGCCTGGGCGGCCTGCTGTTGCTTGGCAGAAGCGTTGAATTCGGTGATGAGTGTCTGCAATTGGGCCTGGATGGCGTCTGCCTGGCGGCGCTGCGTTTCCTGAGCGAAGGCGCTCAGGTCTTGCATGGTGCTGGCCACCACGGGGCGCAGGCTGTCGCCAGCGGCCTGGGCGGTGGCGGTGAGGCTGTCCAGCAGGCTCTGGCGCACCTGGGCCGCCAGGTCGGTGTAGGTGGTTTTCACCTCGCGGTGGAAGGCGTCTTGCTGGCTGGCGAGTTGGGTGCTCAACTGCTGGCTGCGCTGCTCCAGGCCGTCCAGCACGGCGTGCAGGCGGTCCACCACGGCGGGCAGGGCTTCGGTCTGTGCCTGCAAGGCGTTAAGGGAGGCTTGCCGCTGGTGCGCGTGCGAAAAGGGGCGCAGCACGCTGGCCACGCGCTGGTCCAGCAGGCGCGAGGCTTCTTGCCTTTCGCGCCGGCAAAGGGTGGCCATCAGCCCGAGCATGGCCGAGGTGGCCACCCCCGCCACCGACGTGCCAAACGACAGGCCCAACCCCTTGATGGGCGCGGCCAGCGCGGAGCGGATGGCCTGCAGGTCGGCCGAGCCTTCCAGCGCGAACACGGCCCCCTTGAAGGTCATGACCATGCCCAGGAAGGTGCCGAGCATGCCCAGCATCACCAGCAGGCCCACCAGGTAGGGCGTGAGCGCCGGGCCGGGCAGGGTGGCGCGTTCGCCTTCCACGCGCAGGCGCACGGACTGGCGAAGCGGCGCGGGCAGCTGCTCCAGCCAGTTGCCCAGGTCGGGCAGGGGGGCGGGAATGTTGTCCAGCGCCTGGTGCAGCTGTGCGGTGTGGGCGCGAAAGCGTTGCAGCTCGCGCGCACCGTGCAGGTACACGGCGGCGATCAGCAGCGTCATCAGCAGCGCGGTCCAGCTGGTGCCGATGAAGCCGACGCCTATCCAGATGAGGGCGGCGAGTCCGAGGGCGAAGGCGGTGGCAAAGACGGTGCGGTTCATGGCTTGGCAGGGTGTTCGTTCTTCAGGGCTTCCAGCAGGCCGTGCAGGGGTTGCAGGCGCAGGTCCAGTTCGGCCAGCAGGGCGGCGCGCCAGTCCTGCTCGAAGCGCAGGGCGGGTGGGGCGGCATCGTCGCTGGCCTGGGCGTGCAACTGCTTGAAGCGCTGTTCCAGGTGGGCTGGCACGGTGGCCAGCAGTTTGTGTTCGTGGGCGTCAAGCTGCGGCTCCAGCAGCGCGTCCAGCACGGCCAGCTGGCGCAGCGGGCCTGCCGCGCGGGCCAGGGCCTGGCGCAGCCGCGCCCGCAGCGGGGCAATGGCCGTGACCATCAGCCGCTGCAGTTCGGTGTGGCGGCGGCGGTAGGGGGCAAAGCCCGTCTCCCCGGTTTCGGCGGGCTGGGCCTGTTGCAGCGTGGCGCTGAGCGAGGCTTGCAGTTTTTGCAGTTCATCTGCCAGCGCGCGTGCGGCGGCGGGGGCAGGGGCGGATCGCTCCACTGGCATGGCCCTGATCGACTGCTGCGCCGCTTGCAGGCGCACCGCGTCCAGCGGCCCAAGCCACTGGCTCCACCGCTCGGCCAGGTCACCGCCCGGGTCTGCGCTGGGCGCGCCCGCCCATCCGTCCAGCAGACGGACCAGAGGCGAGCTGGTGAGTGCGTT
>CAMLOF010000065.1 GCA_946481585.1 uncultured Macromonas sp.
AGAAACAAGCATTGCTGCCCTCACTGCCTTCCCCGACAGTGCATGGGCGACACGGCGACGCTTCTGTGTGCACAGTCGCACCGCCACCTTGTTGGCCGGTATCCGGGCTGGTGGAGGCGACCTTCAATGCCTTCCCAGGTAATAGCAATTACCCAGTGGCGATGGATTGAAAGCGGGGCCTGGTCTTGAAGGACAAGGCCCGTCCACTTACCGTTGCGGGGGCAGCGCTGGTTAGAAATCGGCTTGCAGGCCCATTTCCCCCAGCTTCCCGTTGAACTGCAGCGCAAGAACCACGCCGCGAGCACCAACAACGCGCATTGTAGTGATGTCGTCTTACAAGCGTCCTACAATGGACGCCAAATGGCTGCCCAGAACTACATAGACCAGATCACCGAGCGCGTCGAGCGCCTGCTGCTGCGTCACGAGGAACTCCAACGCACCAACACCTTGCTGGCCCAGCAGGTGCGCCAGCTCACGCAGGAACGAGACCACCTCAGAACGCAAACCCAGGCTGCACGTGCGCGGCTGGATGCCCTGCTGCAGCAACTGCCCGACGACCTGGAAGACAGCGCGAAATGAACAAGCCCGGCATCAAACAGGTAGAAGTCCAGATCATGAGCCAGACCTACATGCTGGCTTGCCCCGTGGACGGCGAACCGGCGCTGCGCGAAGCCGTGGCCAAGGTCGACAGCGCCATGTGCCGCATCCGTGATGCGGGCAAGGTCAAGGCCCGTGACCGCATTGCCGTGCTGGCGGCGCTCAACATTGCGTTCGAGCTTTCCCAGAAAGACACGGGCTCGGCGTTTCGCAACTCGTCCTTCGGCAACACCGAATCAGGCGAAACGGCCGAATCCGCCGCTGCACTGCTGGGCGCCGACGAGACCCGCCTGCGCGCCTTGATCGAGAAGCTCGACAACGCACTGGCCGAGGATGGCCGACTCATCTGACGGGCGGTCATCACCTGGCGTCTACCCGCCCACCGCAGGCGTACAATACAAACCGTCTGCCGCTGTGGCCGGGCTTTATATTTCCTTGAACCAATGCTCTCTGAGCCCGGGCTTGGTACATTGCGCAGTGGGTGTGATCGTCTCGCGTCAGACGAACCCGAAGCTGCGTTGCCCTCGCCCACCTGAACCCCCACGTTCAGGATGCCGGTCCGGTTCTGCGGCAGACACCCTCCCCCACACCTCCCCACCCCATGCTTGAACCCCAGCTGATTCTGGAATTGGCCGTGCTCGGCCTGTGCACCGGCTTCCTCGCAGGCCTGCTTGGCATTGGGGGCGGCATGCTCATGGTGCCCTTCATCACCCTGATCATGACTGGCCGCGGCGTCTCGCCCGACCTGTCGGTCAAGGTGGCCATTGCCACATCCATGGCCACCATCATCTTCACGTCCGTCTCCAGCGTGCGGGCGCACCACAAGCGCGGCGCCGTCCGCTGGGACGTGGTCTGGCGCCTGGCACCTGGCATCGTGATGGGTGCTGCCGTGGCCAGCATGGGCGTGTTCTCCGTGCTCAAGGGCAGTTCGCTCGCGTTGTTCTTTGCGTTGTTCGTGGCCTTCTCTGCCACGCAGATGCTGCTCGACCGCAAACCCGCACCCAGCCGCACCCTACCAGGCACAGGCGGGCAGTTGGCAGCAGGCGGCGTCATCGGTTTTCTGTCGGGTCTCGTGGGCGCAGGCGGCGGCTTCGTGAGCGTGCCGTTCCTCACCTGGTGCAACGTCGTCATCCATCAGGCCGTGGCCACCAGCGCTGCACTGGGCTTCCCAATAGCGCTGGCCAACGTCTTGGGCTACGTCATCGCTGGGCAATCCGTTGAAGGGCTGCCCACTGGCGCACTGGGCTACGTATACCTGCCCGCACTGGCCGTCATCGCCACAGCCAGCGTGTTGATGGCACCTATGGGCGTTAAGGCAGCACACGCCATGCCCGTCAAGCAACTCAAACGCGTGTTCGCCATCATCCTTTACCTGCTGGCAGCCTACATGCTCCACCGCGGCCTGACTGCCTGAGCAGATCAGACCAGAGGCACGTCCGACACGACGATCCCGTCCTCATCCGCGTAAAGCCAGTCACCTGGGCGCACCCACACGCCCTGTATTTGCACCGCTACGTCGCGCTGGCCTTCGTTGCGCTTCTCGGTCGGCAGAGGCATGCTCGCCAGCGCGCGAATGCCTGTATCGCAAGCAGCCAACTCGACCACGTCACGCACACAGCCATCCACCAGCACACCGGCCCAGCCGTTGCGCGCCGCTGCTGCGCCCAGGTTGCCGCCAACCAGTGCCCGCCGCAGCGACGCACCGCCATCCACCACCAGCACACGGCCGTCCCCGGGCGAGTCCACCGCAGCTTTCACCAGCGTGTTGTCTTCAAAGCACTTCACCGTGCTCACCTGTCCAGCAAAACGACGCCGCGCGCCGAAGTCGCGAAACACTGGCGGCAGCACACGAAACGCGCCAGACGAGTTGTTCTTGTGCACATCGCACAGGTCGCAGGTAGCGAACGCCGGTTCTTTACGCTCCATCTTTGCTTCCTCTCAGGTGGTTGTCGCAGTGCAGCAGATCATAGAGGTGTCGCCTTGGCGCCTCGCTTACACCGGGAAAACCCAAAAAAATCCCAAAAATCACTCTCATCACCCTAGGAAACGCCCATCTTTCAGATTAGGATGGCGTTGCCCCGCGCAAGCCCCTCTGGCTAGACGGGCGAGAATTCAACTTCCAGAAGGATTTCACACATGGCAACTGCGAAAAAAGCCCCCGCCAAGAAAGCTGCTGCACCCGCTAAGAAAGCTGCCGCACCGGCCGCCAAGCGTACGCCCAATGCCGCCTTCATGAAGGCGATGACCCCCAGCGCCACGCTGGCCGCCATCGTCGGCGCCAAGCCGCTGCCGCGCACCGAGGTCACCAAGAAAATCTGGGAATACATCAAGAAGAACAAACTGCAAGACGATGCGAACAAGCGCATGATCAACGCAGACGCCAAACTGAAGGACATCTTCAAGAAGCCTCAGGTCTCCATGTTCGAAATGACCAAGCTGGTCAACGAGCACCTGTCCTGATTCTTCACGGACACAACAATCAAAAGGCCGCATCAGCGGCCTTTTGATTTGGTGCTTGCAAGCTGACTTATGCCCTGACAGTGCGTCGCCCGACGCCCACCGCCGCATAGACGGACAGCAACAGCACGCAACCCGCGCCAGCCAGCGTCGCTGCATACCAGCCCTTGTCCATGAACACGCCAAAGATGAGCGGTGACACGGCAAACCCCGTGTCCAGCCCGGAATAGACGGTGCCATACACACGGCCCGTGGCCCCCTTGGGCGTAGCGCGCTTGATCATCATGTCCCGGCTGGGGCCGCCCACACCCACGGCAAACCCTGTGGCAGCCAGCACCACCATGGTTCCGGTACCACCAAGCCAGCCTGTGGCACACAGCAGCAGCAAGGCCGCGCCTGCTGCCATGGCTGAAGCAACCACCCGGTCGGTCTGCTGCGTGTGGCTGGCCACGAAACCGCCAACCAGCATGCCCAACGCCGTGGAAAGCATATAGGCCGTCAAGGTGAACGTGGCCGCTTCCAGGGTCACGTCGTGCATGGCCTTGAGAATCGACGCCGAGTACGTCTGTACCACCGCCAGCGTCATGGTGGACAGCAGGAAGAAAGTAAAACACCACCAAACCACCGGCAGCTTCATGAAGGCCACATCGGAATGCGCGTGGCTGTCCGGGTGACGCACCACCACCTCGGTTCGCAGCTTGTCACGCTGCCAGTACAGGAGGGCAAACACGCCAACGTACAGAACCACCGCTGCCTGATATGCAACCCGCCAGTCCGCCAAAGCGGAAATGCCCACCAGGAATACGGGTGACAACGCCCAGCCCAGGCTCCCGGTCAAACCGTGCACGCTGAACGCATGTCCCAACCTTGGTGCCGAAACACGCTGGTTAAGAATCGAAAAATCCACCGGGTGAAAGGGTGCGTTACCGAGGCCGGCCAGCAGCGCCGACAGCATCAACATGCCGTAGCCATTGGCCATGGATGCGGTAAGCGCTGAAAGCTTGAACAGGATGATCGAAGCGAACAGCACAGGCCGAGCACCCACCCGGTCCACCAGAAAGCCTGACGACGCCTGGCCGACGCCAGAGACGACAAAAAACACGCTCATGAGCAAACCCACATCCGAGTAGCTCAGGCCGAAATCGCGCATGAACACAGGAAACAGCGGTGGCAGCAGCAAGTGGCTGAAATGGGATGTGGCATGCGCCAGGCCCACAAGCCCCATGATTGCGGCGTCCTTACGCAGGGGAACGGTAATGGGTGGGGCGCTTGCGCCCAGGGTGGAGGAAGTCATTCCACGAATGGTAAGACACGCAACATCTTGTGTCTGTCACGAGGGCTTACCAGGGCGTGCCTGCTGGTGCAGGCACAATAGCGCGATGAACATTGTGATCCTCGACGACTACCAAGACGCTGTGCGCAAGCTGCCGTGCGCAACGAAGCTGGAACCCTATCCTGCCAAGGTGTTCACCAACAACGTCAAAGGCGTTGGCCAGTTGTCGGTCAGGTTGCGGGACGCAGACATTCTGGTCCTCATTCGAGAGCGAACCCAGGTCACGCGTCAGCTGGTTGAAAAGCTTCCCAAGCTCAAGCTGATCGCCCAGACAGGCTCGGTTGGAAAGCACATTGACGTGCAGGCATGCACCGAGCACGGGGTTGCCGTGGCCGAGGGTGTCGGCTCCCCCATCGCCCCGGCGGAACTCACCTGGGCACTCATCATGGCGGCCATGCGGCGAATTCCGCAATACGTCGCCAACCTCAAGCACGGCGCCTGGCAGCAATCCGGCCTCAAATCAGCGTCCATGCCGGCGAACTTTGGGATTGGCATGGTGTTGCAGGGCAAGACACTGGGCATTTGGGGGTACGGCAAGATCGGACGGCTAGTCGCTGGTTACGGCAGAGCTTTTGGCATGCGTGTGATGGTCTGGGGCAGCGAAGCCACGCGACAACGCGCCGCCGACGATGGCTATGACACGGCCGCGTCGAAAGAGGCTTTTTTCAGCGGCAGTGATGTGCTGAGCCTTCACCTGCGGCTTGCGGAGTCGAACATTGGCTGCGTCACGCTGGAAGACCTGTCGCAGATGAAGCCCACGGCCTTGCTGGTCAACACGTCACGCGCTGAACTGATTCAGCCTGATGCCTTGGTGGGCGCGCTCAACCGGGGCCGCCCCGGCATGGCTGCGGTGGATGTGTTCGAGTCCGAACCCATTCTGCAAGGACATGCCCTGCTTCGGCTGGAAAACTGCATCTGCACGCCCCACATCGGCTTTGTGGAGCAGGACAGTTACGAGAAGTATTTCTCTGCGGCGTTTGACAACGTGGTGAACTTCATCAAGGGTACGCCCACCAATATCGTCAACCCCGGCGCACTGCACGTGCGCCGCTGAGTCTGCGGCAAGCTCAAGGCTTGGCCGAGCCTTCGCCGTCCTTCTTCTGCGGTTTGTCGAAGTCGAGGAAGTCGAAATCAAGCGGGGCCAGATCGGGTTTGGCTGCATCCTGTGGCGCCACGGCATCTGGCGCGGCCTGAACCGAGGCAGGCTTCGCTTCAATATCCACCTGGTCAAGCGTTGCCCACCCTGACTCGTGAAATGGCATGGGGGCAGGCTCAGCTTCACGTTCCGCAGTTTGCACCTGCAGCACGTCCCAAAGGCCGCGCAACGCCATCAAGTCATCGAAAGCATGCACGCTGCGCACCTGCAAACCGGCTGAAGCATCCCCTGGTTGCGACACCAGGGCTTGTTCGACCATGGCTCGTGCCTCGTCAGAGGGCCAGGCCTTTGTCAAACGCTGGGCGAAACCCGTATCGTCTTCCAACCCCAGACCAGCCCCGCCAGACGTAACGTTGCCTGGAATGAGTCGCTGGTAGTGGTGTTCGTAAACGGCCTGAGCGCGGTCGAACATGCCGGGAATACCCAACTGGGCAGCCAATTGCATCCAGCGCAAGTATGGCGCTTCACTGGCCCGGGGATTGGCTTGGACGAAAGACTCAAGCGCCTGTGCGGCATCTGCCTGCTGGCCAATGGATTCAAAGAAATCGACTTGCTGCCACAGGTCCAAAAGGACGCCGATATCAACCTTGGCAATAGGCACCTCCTGGAAACGGGAGGCACCAGCCTCTTCCACTTCGATGCCTTCCACGCCGCCCTGCACCTCGTGCGCGGGTGCGACGCTCACAACCGGCTCATCAAGCTTGGGGGCCGAAGCACCGGGCGCTTGAGGCAACACCGAGTCAGGTGCGGGAACCGATACCGTCCACCAAGGTGCGGCGCCAGCGGCCTCGACAGCCGCCTCGGCGCGCTTGCGGCCTCTGACAAGCCACAAGACACCACCCAGCAGCAACGCAACAAGCGCTCCAAGGCCATACACCACCGGGTTGCTGTATTGCTCTTGCCGTGCCTGCGCCAACTGCGCATTCATCGTCTCCATCGAGACTCGCAGACGCTCCTGCTCCTGGCGCAAGGTCTGAAGTTCTTGCTGCACCGCCTTGGCTGCGTCCACGCCCGCATCGGTGCCCGCACCAGATACGTCACCAGCCTGGGCGCCCGGCTGCACGGCGGCAGCCTGAGCTGCATCGGGGTTGCCTGATTGCAGCACTGCGCCCGTCTGAGCCGTAGCGACATCGACCGGATCCAGCTTCAGCCGTGCACCGCCGGGCTCGGGAGCCTCAGTGGCTGCAGGTTTGGCCGCAGCCGTGGGGGCCTGTTCAACCTTGCCTGCAGACACATCGGCAGGCACAGGTGCAGCCACGGGGCGGCTCTTGGTCTTGAAACTCACCACGCCCGCGGGGCGGGACACCGGTGCGCTGAGCCTGATAGGGGTTTCATCCTGCGGCGCTTCAACTGCAGGGGCTGGTCTGCTGCCTTGCGCAGAGCCCGTGGCAGCAGGCGCAGCGGGAACAGCTCTGGAGGGGGTGGCAGCCTGCGGCCTCACCGGTTGCGGCGCAGCTTGCGCCGTACGCGCGGGCTGCACGGTGGATACCGGTGGAGGCAGGGGCTCAAAATCAGCCAGCAAGGAATAACTGCGCTTGAAGTTCTGTTGGCACCCAGCCTTCAGAATGACGGTGACGATGGGCTCGTTGACCGGCTGCGACACACGCACCCGCAATGCACCATCGCTGCCCGCACGGTGTATGGCCGTGGTGATGGCCGACGCTGGCACGCGAGCATCGCCGTAAAGCACCTCTGCCTCCAGGCACAGGCCGGAAGCCGCATCATCGGCATCCATGCTGCTTTGCACCAGAATATCCAGCGGCCGACCGATAATGACGCTGCCTTGTGTGCCCCCCAACGACAGGGCAACACTATGAGTGGCTGTCACGAGCAGTGCACTTCCCACCGCGAACTTCAACATGTTGCGTTCCTTGCTTTACAGAGAGAAACGTTTTTATCTTCTCTATGACGCGGCATTTTGTCACAACCGATACTGAACGACCGAGAGAGACAACAGAGATGAGCAGTACCTTCCAGAATGTGGGCATCGTTGGCGCGGGCGCCATGGGCCGAGGAATAGCCCAGATAGCCGCCCAGGCGGGCAGCACCGTGTGGCTGTACGACACCCAGGCCCCTGCCGTGGATGCAGCGCATGCGGCATTGCTGGACCAGTGGGAAAAGCTGGCAGGCAAAGGCAAGATCAGCGCCGAACAGCGCGACGCCTTTGCCGCACGCTTGCGCCGTGCCACACAACTGCCAGACCTGGCTGCGTGCGACCTGGTGGTCGAAGCCATCGTCGAGCGGCTGGACGTCAAAAAGAACCTGTTCGCGGAGCTGGAAGGCATCGTGGCAGACTCGGCGGTGCTGGCCACCAACACGTCGTCGCTGTCGGTCACGGCCATCGCCAACGGCCTGCGTCGCCCTGCGCAACTGGCGGGTTTTCACTTCTTCAACCCCGTGCCTTTGATGCGCGTGGTCGAGGTCATTGCCGGACTCAAGACGAGCGCCGAGGTTTGCCAGCGCCTGTCTGCGTACGCCCGCGAAATGGGCCACACGCCCGTGACGGCGCAGGACACGCCGGGCTTTATCGTGAACCACGCGGGCCGCGGCTATGGCACCGAGGCGCTGCGCATTGTGGGCGAGAACGTGACCGACTTTGCCACGGTGGACCGCATCCTGCGCGATCAGATGGGCTTCAAGCTCGGCCCGTTCGAGTTGATGGACCTGACCGCGCTGGATGTGTCGCACCCGGTGATGGAGTCGATCTACCACCAGTATTACGAAGAGCCCCGCTACCGGCCCAGCGTCATCACCGCGCAACGCCTGGCCGGTGGCGTGGTGGGCAAGAAGGTGGGCGAAGGCTTCTACCGCTACGTGAACGGACAGGCCGAAGTGCCAGCGGAGCCTGACGTGCCGCAGGTGGGCGAACTGCCCCCGGTATGGGTACCTGCCCGCGCCGCACGCCGGGCAGAGCTTTACCAGTTGCTGAAGAACCTGGGCGCCACCATCGAGACCGCGCAGCAGCCTTCCGAGCGCGCGCTCATCGTTGTAGCACCGCTGGGGCACGACGTGACCACGGTTGCAGCCGTGGAACGGCTGGATGCGACCCGCGTGGTGGGCATTGACATGATGCTCCCGGACGAAGCCACGCGCCGCCGCGTGCTGGCCACCAACCCCGCTACCCGGCCCGACATGCGCGACGCCGCACACGCCCTCTTCGCCCGCGACGGCAAGGCGGTCAGCGTGATCCGAGACAGTGGCGGCTTCGTCACGCAGCGCGTGGTTGCGACCATCGTCAACATCGCCACGGACATGTGCCAGCAAGGCATCTGCACGCCGCAGGACCTGGAAACGGCGGTGACGCTGGGGCTGGGCTACCCGGCAGGCCCGCTGGCCATGGGTGACCGCGTCGGCCCGACCAACCTGCTTGAAATTCTGTTCAACTTGCAGACGGTGTATGGGGACACGCGCTACCGCCCCTCTCCATGGCTGCGCCGCCGTGGCGCACTGGGCCTGAGCCTGACGCACGAGGAGTCCTGATGAGCGCGACACTGAGAAGCCACAGCGAAGGCAGCACGTTGGTGCTGACCATCAGCAACCCCGAGATGCGCAATGCGCTCGGCCCCGAGATTTACGCTGCCGGAGTGGAAGCCATCATCGCGGCCGATGCCAACCCCGAGGTGCGCTCCGTCGTCATCACCGGTGAAGGCGGTAACTTCTGCGCAGGCGGCAACCTGCAGCGGCTGCTGGCCAACCGGCAACGCCCCCCTGAAGTGCAGGCCGAAAGCATTGAGGGGCTGCACGGCTGGATCGAAGCCATCCAGAGCTTTTCCAAGCCGGTGGTTGCAGCCGTGGAAGGTGCCTGCGCGGGCGCAGGCTTCTCGCTTGCGCTGGCCTGTGATTTTCTGGTGGCCGCGCGCGACAGCGTGTTCGTGATGGCGTACGCCAACGTGGGCCTGTCGCCAGACGGTGGCGGCAGCTGGAGTCTGGCGCGCAACCTGCCCCGCGCCACGGCCATGCAGTTGCTGATGCTGGGCGAACGCGTGGGCGCTGAACGGCTGCAGCAACTGGGCCTGGTCAACCGCGTGGCCGAACCAGGCGCCGCACTGGACGAAGCTCGCCGCCTGGCCGACAAGCTCAACGCCAAGGCGCCCAACGCGCTAAGCAGCATCAAGGAGCTGATCAACGAGGCGCATGATCAGCCCCTCAACAGCCACCTGAAGATGGAGCGCGACCGCTTCGTGCGCAACCTGCACCACGCCAATGGCGGCGAGGGCATACAGGCCTTCCTGGACAAGCGCACACCCAACTACCGTTGATGCCCGCCTGCGCACCCCGGTCGCGCGGGTGACAGAACCACACCAACCCAGTCACACATAAGACAGACGATGGATGAGCCGATTCTGACAATGGAAGAACGAGAGGCGATCAACAGTGGTCGCTGGTTCAACTCCCTTTCCCCTTCGCTGCGTCACGATATCCTGCGATGTGCCTACGTCAGACGTTACAAGGACGGCGACCTGATCGTTGCCCGAGGCGACCCCGCCACCGAGTGGACGGGCGTGGCCAAGGGCGCGGTGCGGGTGAGCTCGACCTCGCTGTCGGGCAAGCAGGTGACGTTGACTTATGTGGAGCCAGGCGTGTGGTTTGGCGACGTGGCCATGTTCGACGGCGACCAACGCACACACGATGCCTACGCGCACGGTCCCACTTCGCTGCTCTGCGTGGCACGCAACGACTTCCAGAAGATCCTGTCGCAGCACGTCGAACTGTACGAAGCCCTGTTGCGCCTGCAGTCGCGGCGCATACGCAACCTGTTCGGCCTGGTGGAAGACCTCAACACCCTGCCCTTGCGCGCCCGTCTGGCCAAACAGTTGCTGCACCTGGTGCGCAGCTACGGCGTGCCTTGCCTGTCCAACGGCAGCGAAACACGCATCGGCCTGCAACTGGCCCAGGAAGAACTGGCCCAGATGCTCGGTGCCTCGCGCCAGCGTGTGAACCAGGAACTCAAAACCATGGAGCGCGAGAATGCGATCCGTATCGAACCGGGCGGACTGGTGGTGCGGGACCGAACGGCGTTGATGCGCATCGCCGAAGCGGACCACTGAGCAGGTTTTGCAGGGGTGGGGGCGCGGTGACTTGGACCAGCACACGTTATGAATCCAGAGCACCCATATGAGCGAAACACCCTCCCCCCCTGCCAACGCATCCGCAGCGCCCCCTTTTGAGGTGGCGGCCCTTGAGCGCTGGCTAGCCCAACACATTCCAGGCTTCGAAGGGTCTTTGCAGGTCCAGAAGTTTCCGGGCGGGCAGTCAAACCCGACCTTCAAGCTCATCACAACCAAACAGCTTTACGTCATGCGGGCCAAGCCTGGCCCCGTGGCCAAGCTGCTCCCATCGGCACACGCCATCGAACGCGAATTCAGGGTGATGAGCGGCCTGCAAAGCACCGCCGTACCTGTGGCCCGGATGCACGTGCTGTGCGAAGACGAATCGGTCATTGGACGCGCTTTCTACGTGATGGAGCACGTTGAGGGCCGCGTACTGTGGGAACAGTCCCTGCCCGGGATGACACGTGAACAGCGGCGCGCGATCTACCTGGAGATGAACCGTGTGCAGGCCGCGCTTCACACGGTGCAACCCGCGTCCGTCGGGCTGGCAGACTACGGCAAGCCAGGCAACTACTTCGAGCGGCAGATTGGTCGCTGGAGCAAGCAATACATCGCATCAGCCACGCAGCCCATCCCAGAGATGGACCGGCTGATCGAATGGCTGCCGAATCACATCCCTGCCATGGCTCGCGACGAGTCTTTGGTGTCCATCGTGCATGGCGACTACCGCATGGACAACCTGATGTTCCACCCCAGCGAACCACGTGTGCTGGCGGTGCTGGACTGGGAGCTCTCCACCCTGGGCCACCCCTTTGCCGACTTCAGCTACCACTGCATGTCATGGCACATACCGCCAGGCATGTTCAGGGGGATAGGCGGCCTGGATCTGGATGCGCTTGGCATACCGAGCGAGCGCGAGTACATCGAGCTCTACTGCCAGCGCACAGGCTTCACCACCCCCGACGCATTGATGGGCGACTGGAACTTCTACCTGGCCTACAACATGTTCCGCCTGGCTGCCATTTTGCAAGGCATTGCCAAACGGGTTGAAGACGGCACCGCATCCAGCGCCCAGGCCCGCGAATCTGGAGCGCTGGCTCGCCCCATCGCCGAATTGGCCTGGACCTTCGCCCTCAAGGCCTGACCCCAGCCTGCAGTTTATCTTCCAACGCAGAGGACCACCTCATGAACTTCGACTACACGCCCAAAGTGAAAGAGCTGCAGGCACGCCTGCTGTCTTTCATGGAAGAACACATCTACCCGAACGAAGGCCGGTTCTTCGAGGAAATTGCAGCCAACCGAGCCAAGGGCAACGCCTGGGTACCTACAGCGCTGATTGAAGAACTCAAGCCCAAGGCGCGTGCAGCCGGGCTTTGGAACCTCTTCCTGCCCCACTCCAAACGCGCACCTGAAGGCCTGAGCAACCTGGAATATGCGCCGCTGTGCGAGATCATGGGCCGCGTGCCGTTTGCGGCAGAGGTGTTCAACTGCTCTGCGCCTGACACGGGCAACATGGAAACGCTGGAGCGCTATGCCTCCGAGGCGCTGAAGGACCAGTGGCTGGAGCCGCTGCTGCGCGGCGAAATCCGCTCAGCGTTCCTCATGACCGAACCCGAGGTCGCGTCGTCAGACGCCACCAACATCCAGTGCAGCATCGAGCGTGACGGCGACGAATACGTCATTAACGGCCGCAAGTGGTGGTCCTCCGGTGCTGGGGACCCGCGCTGTGCTGTCTACATCGTCATGGGCAAAACCAACCCGGAAGCGCCGCGCCATTCCCAGCAGTCGATGGTGGTGGTGCCCGCCAACGCGCCGGGCGTGACGGTGCTGCGTCCGTTGTCTGTCTTCGGGTACGACGACGCGCCTCACGGCCACATGGA
>CAMLOF010000066.1 GCA_946481585.1 uncultured Macromonas sp.
GATGGCGGTGTCGCCCGGCGGCAGTTGCCTGGCTTCCAGCAGGCGCAAGCCCTGGGCGTGGCAGCGCTGGCGCAGGTCGGCGGTCAGCAGCCGGTTGAAAAGGCAGCCGCCCGCTGCCGCTACGGTCTGAGTGCCCGCGCTGCGAGCGGCCAGTGCCAGCCATTCGGCCAGTGCAGCGCCCAGGGTGGCGTGGAACAGGGCGGCGCCTTGGCCTGGGTCAGCAGCTTCCATCAGATGTTGCAACAGGGGGCGCAGGTCCAGCGTCATGTCTGGGGTGATTCGCCAGCCGCCGTCCAATGGCGGGCAGGGGCCGTGCCTCGCGGCAGCCTGCTCCAGGGCGATGGCCGCCTCGGCTTCGGTTTGCATCACCTCGCACAGGCCCAGCAGGGCAGAGGCAGCGTCGAACACGCGCCCCAGGCTGGTGGTGGGTGGGCAGCGGGTGCCTTGCGCCAGCAGCCGGGCCACGCCTGGGGCAGCGGGTTGGTGCGCGAAGCGCGTGGTGATGTCGCCATTGCGGCCCAGTGCGTGCAGGGCGGCAGCGGCCATGCGCCAGGGTTCGCGGGCAGCCACGTCACCACCGGGCAGGGCCAGCGGGTGCAGGTGACCCAGGCGGGTGCAGCGCGGGCCTTGCAGTTGCAGCAGTTCGCCGCCCCAGGCGTGGCCGTCGGTGCCCAGGCCCACCCCGTCCAGCGCCAAGCCCACCACGGGGTCAAGCCAGCCGTGTTCCGCGCAAACGGCGGCAAGGTGGGCGTGGTGGTGCTGCACGGGCAGGCAGGGCACCCCCAGTTCGGCCGCCAGGGTTTGGGCCGTGCGGGTGGAGTGAAAGTCGGGGTGCAGGTCGTGCGCCACGGCGGCGGGGCGGGCGCCTTGGTCGTCCAGCCAGGTCAGCAGGGCGCGGGCGGCGTCTTCATGGGCAGCGCAGGCCTGGGGGGTGTCCAAGTCGCCCACGGTGGGGGTGATCATGGCTGAATGGCCCAGCGCGGCGCACAGCGTATTCTTCAGCCCGGCGCCCAGGGCCAGCACGGGCGGGCCTTCAGACAGCGGCAAGCGTTGCCAGGTGGTGGCCTGGGCCGTCTCAGGCATGGGTGCCGCGAGGGTGGTGTCCATGGTGGTGTGCGTGGCCATGCCCGTGCGCATGCAGATGCTCGTGAGAGTGGTCGTGGCTCTGTGCGCACAGCTCGGCATGGCTGGTCAGCCAGGTCAGCCACTCGTCCAGCCCTTCGCCCGATGTGGCGGACACGCGCATCACCCGTACACCGGGGTGCACGCGGCGCGCGTTGGCTTCGGCCAGGTCGGCGTCGAATTCCAGGTAGGGCAGTAGATCGCACTTGTTCAGCAGCACCAGATCGGCGGCGCGGAACATGTCGGGGTACTTCAGCGGCTTGTCCTCGCCCTCGGTGACCGAGAAGATCACCACCTTGTGCGCTTCGCCCAGGTCGAAGGCGGCGGGGCACACCAGGTTGCCCACGTTCTCGATCATCAACAGCCCGCCGCGTTGCAGGGGCAGGCGGGGCAGGGCTTCCTGCACCATGCGCGCGTCCAGGTGGCAGCCCTTGCCGGTGTTGATCTGCAAGGCGGGTGCGCCCGTGGCACGGATGCGTTCGGCGTCGCGGCTGGTCTGCTGGTCGCCTTCGATCACGGCCACCGGCAGACGGCCTGCAAGCCGTTCGATGGTCTTGACGAGCAGGGTGGTCTTGCCCGCGCCGGGGCTGGACATCAGGTTCAGCGCGAACACGCCAGCGTGGGCCAGATCGTGGCGGTTGTGCGCGGCGATGTGGTCGTTGCGCGAGAGGATGTCCTGCTCTATGGCCACGTGCCTCACTTCGGGCGTCAGCGTCAACGCATCGTCATGTCCGTCGTCGGCATGGTGGGTGTGCAGGGTGGCTCCGTCGCCGTTGCATCCGCAGGTGGTGCACATGTGTGGCTCCTTCTTTATGGTGATGAACGGGTCATTCCACGTCCAGGTCGCGTACCCGCATCTCGGTGCCGCGCAGCACGCGCAAAGGCGCGGTGCCGCAGGCTGGGCACAGATCGTAGAGCGTGTCCATGGCAGCCTGGTGACTGCAAGCCGGGCATTCACCCTGACCCGGCACGGGCAATATCTCCAGCCGGGCACCCTGGGCGCAACTGCCCGCCGTGGCCGACTCGAAGGCAAAACGCAGGGCCTCGGGCTCCACGCACGAGAGCGCACCAATTTCCAGCCGCACGGTGTGGGCGCGGGTGAATCCCTCGCGCAACGCGGCTGCCTCGATCAACTCCACCACGCTTTGCGCCAGGGACAGTTCGTGCATCCGTCGATTGTCGTGCGGCCTTTTCCTGCTGTCGAGGAACGGCCCTGGCAACCCACAGGTTCCTTGTTCTAGGTCAACCCCAAAAGTCACATTCCGGTAAAAATCGTCACGAAATTGCCGCGCACGGCCCGCAAGATGGCGGAAAACAGGAGGACAACGCGTTGACCGCGACACTCGAAGCCATACTGGACAGACATGCACGCCAGGGTCACCGCCTGGTGCAGATACTGCACGACGTGCAGGATGCGCTCGGGTGGCTGCCGCCCGAGGCGCTGGCCGCTGTAGCGCGCGGCATTGGTTGGCCGCTGGCCCGGGTGCAGGGCACGGCAAACTTCTATTCCTTCTTTCACACGCAGCCGGCGGGTGAATACCGCGTTCGCTTTTCCCACAACATCACCGACCGCATGGCGGGCAGTGCCGAGCTGATGGCGCAACTGTGCCGCCAGCTCTGGCTGGAGCCGGGCAAGGTGTCGGAAGATGGGCTGGTCAGCGTGGATACCACCTCATGCACGGGCCTGTGCGACCAGGGGCCTGCCTTGCTGGTGAACGGGCGCGCGGTCACCCGCATGACGCCGCAGCGCGTGGACGAGATGGCGGGGCTGATCCGCGAGCGTGTGCCGCTGGACGCCTGGCCTGCCGACTGGTTCGTGGTGGAAGACCGCATCTGCCGCCGTGAACTGCTGCTTGACGATCCTGTAGCGCCCGGCAAGGTGTTGCGCGTAGCGTTGTCGCATGGCGCCGAAGGCGTGCTGAACGAGATCCAGCGTTCCGGCCTGCGGGGGCGTGGCGGCGCGGGGTTCAGCACCCATGCCAAATGGCGTGCCTGCCGCGACGCCCCGGGCCAGACCCGCTACGTCGTCTGCAATGCCGACGAGGGCGAGCCCGGCACCTTCAAGGACCGTGTGCTGCTCAGCAGCCGCTTTGACGCGTTGGTCGATGGCATGTGCGTGGCCGCCTTGGCGGTGGGCGCCAGCCAGGGCTTCATCTACCTGCGGGCCGAATACCGCTACCTGCTGGACCGCCTGCGGCGGCGCCTGTCGCAGCGCCGCGCAGCGGGCTTGTTGGGCCGAAACATCCTGGACAGGGGTTTCGATTTCGACATCGAAATCCATCTGGGCGCTGGTGCCTACATCTGCGGCGAGGAATCGGCGCTCATCGAGTCGCTGGAAGGCAAGCCGGGCAAGCCGCGCATCCGCCCGCCGTTTCCTGTCACCCACGGCTACATGGGGCAGCCCACCATCGTCAACAACGTGGAAACGCTGGCGTTGGCCGGGCTCATCGCCCTGCGCGGCGGCGAGTGGTTCCGGGGCATCGGCACACCAGCGTCCAGCGGCACCAAGGTGCTGTCCGTCTCGGGTGACGTGGCGCGCCCCGGCATCTACGAAGTGCCCTTTGGCGTGACGCTGGCCGAGGTGCTGGCCGAAGCCGGGGGCAGCGATGCGCAGGCCGTCACCACCGCCGGGGCGGCAGGGCCGTGCCTGGCGGCCAGCGAGTTCGAGCGGCGCATCTGCTTCGAGGACGTGGCCACGGGCGGCTCCATCATGGTGTTCGGCCCGCAGCGCGACCTGTTCGACGTGGCCCACAACTTTGCACATTTCTTCCAGCACGAAAGCTGCGGCTTCTGTACGCCCTGCCGTGTGGGCACCGCTGTGAACGCCCGCCTGCTCGACAAGCTGGCCAACGGGCGCGGTTCGCCCTACGATCTGGACGAGATCCGGCGCATGCACCACCTGATGCAAGGCGCCAGCCACTGCGGCCTGGGCAACACGGCTACCGTGGCCATAGCGGACCTGATGGACAAATTCCCCGCCACTTTCCAGCGCCGCCTGGCCACGCCTGATTACGAGCCCGCGTTCGACTTGGACGCGGCGCTTTCACAAGCCCGCCAGATGACCGGCCGCAGCGACACCGCCGCCCACCTGCAAAGCAACCACGCTGCCATGGCGCGAGAGGCACGCCCGTGACCGGCAAAGCCACGTTCGAGCTGGACGGCCAGCCCGTGCCCTTCGAGCCCGGCCAGACCCTGATGCAGGCCGCCAAGGCGGCAGGCCACTACATACCGCACCTGTGCTGGCACCCAGACTTCACTGCGCACGGCTCCTGCAAACTTTGCACCGTGAAGGTGGGCGGGCGCTTTGCCACCGCGTGCACCACGGCTGCCGTTGAAGGTCTGGTGGTGGCCAACCGCACCGAAGAGCTGGACGACAAGCGCCGCACCCTGCTGCAACTGCTGTTCGTGGAAGGCAACCACTTCTGCCCCGCCTGCGAGAAAAGCGGCGACTGCGTGCTGCAGGCCACCGCCTACGAAATGGGCATGCTCACGCCCCATTTCGACCACTTCTTCCCCGACCGGCCGGTGGACGCCTCGCACCCCGAGGTGCTGCTGGACTTCAATCGCTGCATCCTGTGCGAGCTGTGCGTGCGCGCCAGCCACGAGGTGGACGGCAAAGACGTGTTCGCCCTGGCGGGCCGGGGGGTGAAGTCGCACCTCGTCGTCAACAGCGCGTCGGGCCGCCTGGCCGACAGCAGCTTTGCCGCCAGCGACCGCGCGGCTTCCGTTTGCCCGGTGGGCGTCATCCTGCGCAAGCGCGTGGGCTTTTCCACGCCGATTGGCCAGCGCACCTACGACGTGCACCCCATCAGCCAGGTGGCTGTGGACGCGCCGGCCCAGGCCACGCCAGACGGGAAACAGCCATGAACGCCGCCGTTTCCCCGCCCCCACGCAAATTGAAGATTGCAACGGTCTCGCTGGCGGGCTGCTTCGGCTGCCACATGTCCTTTCTGGACATCGATGAACGCCTGCTGCCTCTGCTTGAGCTGGTGGAGTTCGACCGTTCGCCGCTCACCGACGTCAAGCACTGCGGCCCCTGCGACATCGGCCTGATCGAAGGCGGCGTGTGCAACGCCGAGAACGTGCACGTGCTGCGCGAATTCCGTGCCCAGTGCAAGGTGCTGGTGGCCCTGGGGGCGTGTGCCGTCAACGGCGGGCTGCCCGCACAGCGCAACCACCTACCGGTGGGCGAGGTGCTGCAGTCCGTGTACCTGGGCGGGCACGGTGTGGCCCCTGGCAGCCAGGTGCCCAACGACCCCGAACTGCCCCTGCTGCTCAACCAGGTGCACCCCGTGCACGAGGTGGTGCGCATCGACCACTTTCTGCCCGGCTGCCCGCCCTCTGGCGACGCCATCTGGGCCTTTCTGAACGACCTCATCGCCGGCCGGCTGCCCCACCTGGGCCACGGCCTGCTGCATTACGACTGAACCATGGCCAACGATCTGGAAACCGCCACCGCCCCGCGCGAAGGGCTGCGCCGCGTGGCCATCGACCCCGTTTCGCGCGTGGAGGGCCACGGCAAGGTCACCCTGCTGCTGGACGAGCACAACCGCGTGCAACAGGTGCGCCTGCACATCGTCGAGTTCCGTGGGTTCGAGCGTTTCATCCAGGGCCGCCCGTATTGGGAAGTGCCCGTGCTGGTGCAGCGGCTTTGCGGCATCTGTCCCGTGTCGCATCACCTGGCCGCCAGCAAGGCGCTCGACCAGGTGGTGGGCGCGCGCCAGCTCACGCCCACGGCCGAAAAAATGCGCCGCCTCATGCACTACGGGCAAATCCTGCAATCGCACGCGCTGCACTTCTTCCACCTGTCGTCGCCCGACCTGCTGTTCGGCTTTGACAGCGAGGTGGCGCGCCGCAACATCGTGGGCGTGGCGCAGCGCTTCCCCGACATTGCGCGGCAAGGCATTCTGCTGCGCAAGTACGGGCAGGAGGTGATCCGCCTGACGGCGGGCAAGCGCGTGCACGGCACGGGCTCGGTGCCCGGCGGCGTGAACCGTTCGCTCAGCGGGGCCGAGCGGCTGGAACTGCAGCGCGACGTGGCGCAAACCGTGGCCTGGAGCCGCGACGCGGTGCGCATTGTGCGCGCCATGCACGAACAACACCCGGCGCTCTACGACCGCTTCGGCCACGTGCCGTCCAGCATGATGAGCCTAGTGGCCCCCGACGGCAGCCTGGACCTGTACGACGGTGCCCTGCGCGCGCGCGACGCCGAAGGGCAGATCATGTTCGACCAGTTCGACGTGCGCGGCTACGACACCCTCATCACCGAAGCCGTGAAACCCTGGACGTACATGAAGTTTCCCTACTTCACCACGCAGGGGCCGGAGCAGGGCTGGTACAAGGTAGGCCCGCTGGCGCGCGTGCAGAACGCCGACCGCATGCCCACCCCGCAGGCCGAAGAGGAACGCCAGCAACTTCTGGCCCATGCGGGCGGGCGGCCCATGCACGGCTCGCTGGGTTTCCACTGGGCGCGCATGATCGAGATGCTCAGCGCCGCCGAAACCATCGAAGCGCTGCTGCAGGACGATGACCTGGAAGGCACAGACCTGATGACCAGCGGCGAACGCCAGCGCAGCGGCATCGGCGTCATCGAAGCGCCGCGCGGCACGCTGTTCCACCACTACGAGGTGGGCGACGACGACCTCGTCACCATGGCCAACCTCATTGTTTCCACCACCAACAACAACCAGGCCATGAACGAGGCCGTGCGCGACGTGGCGCGGCAGTACCTGGACGGGCAGGAAATCACCGAGGGGCTGCTCAATCACATCGAAGTGGCCATCCGCGCCTTCGACCCCTGCCTGTCGTGCGCCACGCACGCCCTGGGCAAGATGCCGCTGGAAGTGGTACTGCTGGCGGCCGATGGCCAGGAGCTTGACCGCAAGGCACGCGATTGAACATGCCTGCCCCCACACTGGTGTTTGCCTGGGGCAACCCCAGCCGGGGTGACGATGCCCTGGGCCCCCTGTTCGCCGAAGCGGTGGAAGCCATGCAACTGCCCGGTGTGGAGGTGCTGACGGATTTTCAACTGCAGGTGGAGCACGCGCTGGACCTGTTGGGCCGGGAAAGGGTGCTGTTCGTGGATGCGTCAGTGCAACCTTGCTTGGAAGATGCGCAGCCCTTCCAATTGAGCCTGCTGGTGCCCCAGCACCTGCCCAGCCACACCACCCACGCCCTGCGGCCAGAGGCCGTGCTGCAGGTGTTTGCCGAAGTGCAGCGCCAGCCGCCGCCGCCTGCGTGGCTGCTCAGCATCCCGGGCGAGGCCTGGGGCCTGGGCGAGCCCGTGTCGCCCGGTGCCCGTCAGCGGCTGGACGCCGCCCTGCGCTGGGCCAGCCACTGGCTGGCAGGCAGTACGCGCGCGGCCCGGGATGTAACCCAGGTAGCGGCCTGCCGCCCGTAAAGAATCAGGGCCAGCGCCGCGAGGATCAGCGGCATGGCCGCGAACACCCAACCCGTCAGGCGCTCGCCGCCCAGCGTCACGCCCACCCACAAAGCCACGGCCGGGTTCACGAAGGAATAGCTGCCTGCCAGCGCGGCCGAGGTGTTCTGCAACAGCCACAGGTAGGCGTTGAGCGTGACCAGCGTGCCCATCACCACCAGGTAACCCCAGGCCAGCCAGGAGGCGGCCGTAGCCTCGTGCCACCAGGCACCGCTGCGTGCGCCCGGTTCCACCAGCAGTGCCACCACCAGCCCGAGTACCCCGCCCGTGAGCCACTGCGCGGCAGAGGCCATGGCCGGCGCGGGCAGCGTCAGCTTGCGCGAAGCGTAGGAGCCAATGCTCCAGCACAGCGGCGCCCCGAAGGCACACAGCGTGCCCAGCCAGGTGGCGGTGAAGTCCCCCTCCATGGCCAGCAACAGGGCACCACCCATGCCCAGCACCAGGCCCACCCAACTGGTGGCGGGCACACGCTCGCCGCCCCAGTGCGTCCACAGCGCCAGCCACATGGGCATGGTCGTCACCACCGTCGCCATCAACCCGGAGCCTATGCCCAGCTTCTGCGCCAGCACCACCAGCCCCATGGCGCCAAACACCATCAAGGCCCCCACCAGCGCCGAATTGCGCCACTGCTGCCGGGTGGGCCACGCCACACCTTGCCAGCGGGCTACGGCCAGCATCACCGCACCCGCCACCACAAAGCGGCTGCCGTTCATCAGCAACGGGGGCAAGCCCTGCATGGCCACGCCCAGGGCGTAGTAGGTGGTGCCCCACACGATATAGACGATCAACAGCGCCGTCGCCAGGCGCAGGGTTTTGCCATTTGTCGCGGTTTGATTGAAAATGCTCGGCACGGTAGGCCTCTCTCCGGAAAATTTCCTGGTAAGTGGGAATTTTCTGAACTTTACCCCGGCGATTTGGGAAATGCAAGCAAATATTCAGATTGACGACCTTGACGGAAGAATTCTTTCGGCCTTGAGTGTTGACAGCCGACGTTCTTACGCTGACGTAGCCGCCGAGGTGGGGCTGTCCACCGCCGCCGTGCACGAGCGGGTGAAGAAGATGATCGAGCGCGGGGTCATCGAACGCTTTGCGTTGCGGGTAGACCCCGAGAAGATCGGTTTGAACTTCACTGCTTACGTCGCGATCCGAAACGATGGCGGCGCGCATTGCCGCGAGGTGGCGCCCAGCCTGCGCGAGATACCCGAGGTGCTGGAACTGCACAGTGTGGCCGGGGAATACGACTTCCTGGCCAAGATCCGCACCACGCACGCGCGTCGGCTGGAAGACGTGCTCTACCAGATCAAGGCCATTCCGGGTGTGGCGCGCACCACCAGCACGGTGGTGCTCAACACCGAGTTCGAGGACAGGCCTTTGCGGTTGGGAGCGTCCGGCGCTGCACCACAGTGATCAACCAGGAGTACCAGGGATGGCAAAGCGAAGCAGGCGTTGGCAGATGTGGGCGGTGGCCTTTCTGGCTGCGTTGGCTGGCAGCGCACAAGCCCAGACAGCCGTGCGGGCTGAAGTGCTGGCGCGTGGCCTGGATCACCCCTGGGCGCTGGCCTTCGTCGATGGCGGGCGCATGCTCGTTACCGAACGGCCTGGCCGTTTGCGCCTGGTCGAACCCGATGGCCGCATAGGTCCGCCCATCGAGGGCGTTCCAGCGGTCGATGCGGTGGGGCAGGGCGGCTTGCTCGATGTCATCACCGACAGTGGCTTTGCCACCAACCGGCGCATCTACTTCTGCTTCGCGGAACCAGCGGCATCTGGTGGCGGCAACTCCACCGCATTGGCAACGGCACGGCTGTCGGACGACGGCCGCAGGCTGGAACAGGTGAGGGTGATCTTCAGCCAGATACCCAAGGTGTCCAGCCGCCTGCATTTCGGCTGCCGCATCGTTGAAGCGCCAGACGGTCACCTTTTTCTGGCGCTGGGCGAGCGCTTCCAGCGCATGCGTGACGCCCAGACGCTGGACAACCACCACGGCAAGGTCGTGCGTCTGCGCAAAGACGGCAGCTCACCGCCTGACAACCCGTTCGTGCGCCAAAGCGGCGCCATGCCCGAAATCTGGAGCTGGGGCCACCGCAACCCGCAGGGCGCCACCTGGGGGCCAGACGGGCGCCTGTGGGTGATAGAGCACGGCCCCCAGGGTGGTGACGAAATCAACCGCCCTGAAGCAGGCAAGAACTATGGCTGGCCAGTCATCACCTTTGGTGAGAACTACGGGGGTGGCGCCATTGGTGAGGGCCTGACCGCCAGGCCCGGCATGGAGCAGCCCCTGCACCACTGGACGCCATCCATCGCGCCTTCCGGCATGGCCTTCCTGCGCAGCGACCGTTACGGCCCCGCCTGGCAAGGCAACCTGTTCGTGGGCTCGCTCAAGTTCCGCTACCTGGCCAGGCTGGAACTGCAAAATGGCCGCGTGGTGCGGGAAGAGCGCCTGCTTCCGCAGTTGGGCCAGCGTGTGCGCGACGTGCGCCAGGGGCCCGATGGCTTGCTCTACCTGCTGACCGACGAGAACGACGGCCAACTGCTGCGCGTGGTGCCGCAGCGCTGACGCGTCAGACCAACATCAAGCCGCAAGGGGCGCCAGCACCACCCGGTTGCGCCCCAGGGCCTTGGCGCGGTACATCGCCTCGTCCGCGCGGTGCAGTGCGGCTTCAATGTCAGCATGTTCCCGGCACTCCGCCACGCCAATGCTGGCCGTCAAGGGAACACGGCGCCCCTGCACTTCCAGCACCGAAGCGGCCACCGCCTCGCGCAAGCGTTCCGCCACGTCGCCCGCTTCGGCAAGCCCTGTTTCGGGCAGGAACACAGCAAACTCCTCCCCGCCCAGCCTGCCCAGCACATCTTGCCTGCGTATCACCGATTGCGTCACCTCCACGAAGTGCCGCAAGGCGCTGTCGCCGTGGAAGTGGCCGTGCGTGTCGTTGATCGTCTTGAAGTGGTCCAGATCAATCAGCAGCAAAGGCACGGACGCGCGGTGCCGCTGCGCCTGGCTCACGGCCTTGTCCAACAGTGTCAAAAACGAACGGCGGTTGAACACGTCGGTCAGCGGGTCCATCTGCGCCAGCCGGACCAGTTCTGTGCGCAGATGCTCGTTCACCAACATCAGCACCCCAAAAGACATGATCTGCATGGCCACCAGCGTTTCGATCATGATGGGCAGTGCGCGGTCCAGCGTTTCTGCGTAGCTTCCCGGAGTTTCCGCGTTCCACAGCAGCAGCACTGGGCGCAGCACCTGGAACACACCGTGAACAATGCATGTCCAGCCAAACAGGTTGCGAAACGTTTGCCCACCGCGCCCAGCCCGTATCAAAAGCCAGCCTGCGTACAGAAACATGCCGCCAGAAATCAGGCTCAACAACACAAAGCGCAGGGGCAGGTTGGCGCGCAGAACATCTATCGACCACACCAGGAGCCCGGCGGTGATCAGCGCGAGCGTGCCGAGCCGCAGGCGCCAGATATGCAAACCGAGGTGCTGACGGCAGGCGTGCAGGTTGAAGTAGGCGGTACCCAGTGTGAGCACCGTGATGCTCACCACAGCAAAGGTTTCCTGCAGATGGGGCCGCGTCATGTAATTGAGCGAGGCCAGGAACCCGCAGGAAAACGCCGCGATCCATGCAGGCAGACCCGGAATGCGCCGGTTGAAGAACCACACTGCGAATGCCAGGCTGGTCACGCATCCAAGCATGATCGTGCTGGCGAACAGGAGGGTCCAACTGTGCATGTAGGGGTGGATGAGGCCTGGAAGACAAGGAGTTTACTTGGTGATTCTTGCTCTTCGGCCTTGCACGGCGCAAGTTCCGCCCGAGGCAACGGGCGGCGGTTGGATGGCGCTCAATCCAGTTCGTAGACCGACACCCGCGCGCAAGCTGCTATTACGTTGAGTTGGCAGATTTCGCGGGTGGTGCGTGCTTTGTTGAGCGCGCCGCCCTTGCCGGTCAGTTTGCGGAAAATGGCTTTGATACTCATGGCTACCTCACAAGAATAGTTGGCTTGACTGTCAAAGACGGCGGAACACGCCCACCACCACGCCCAGCACTTCCAGCGACTCGCGCGCAAGAATGTCGGGGTAGTCGGGGTTGGCAGGCTTGAGCACCCAGCCGCCAGCCCCGGGCAGCGGATGCAGGTGTTTGACCGTGAGTTCGTTGTCCACCAGCGCCACCACGATGTCGCCGGGCTTGGTGGGGCGGTTGCGTTCCACGACCACCATGTCGCCGTCGAGCATGCCCGCGTCTTTCATGGAGTCGCCGCGCACGCGGCAGAACACCGTGCGCTCAGGGTGGCGAATCAGGTAATCCTCCACGCCCACCGTTTCCAGGCCGGCCGTCTGGTCTTCGGCCTGCGGCAAACCGGCGCGCACCTTACCCAGTACGGGCAGGGCAAAAAATTCACGGGTGGGGGCAATGCGGCCTTCCACGCGCTCAAGGAAGCCTGCGTCCACCAGCCTGCCAATCACCTTGAACACGCCCCCCGAAGATGCCAGACCCAACACGTCAGCGAGCTTGGCCATGGAAGGGAACGCCTTGTTCTCCTTCCAGTAGATGCGCAGCGCATCAAGGTGCTTGCTGTCAGACATTGAACATACGATTTGGTGAATGAATGTTCACTATCGTATGTGAGTCATGCTTTGTTTGTCAACTTGTTGACGCAGAGGCTGACTAACTGCTGTGGGCTTGTTGTGCTTGTTCGCTTGGTGCGGCGCGAGTCTGCGCGACCATAAAAAAACGCGCCCTAGGCGCGTTTCGCTGCATCTTGGATGCTTGTCTTGGCGGAAGAGGAGGGATTCGAACCCTCGATACGGTAGAAACCGTATACCGG
>CAMLOF010000067.1 GCA_946481585.1 uncultured Macromonas sp.
CAGCACCGACGGCACAGCGACGCTGACCATCGAGATCAACGACGATGGTCCGGTGGCGGTGGACGACACGGCCAACACGGCCGAAGACACGGCGGTGACGGTCGACGTGATTGCCAACGACGATGCGGGAGCCGATGGTGGCAAGGCGCTGGTGTCGGCTGCGCTGGCGACCAATGGTGCGGGCAGCATCAGCGTCAACACGGCCACGGGCCAAATCACCTTCACACCGGCAGACGGCTTTGAAGGCGATGCGACCATCAACTACGTGATGAAAGATGCCGAAGGCGACGAAGCCACGGCATCGCTGGTGGTCACGGTGGGTCCGGACAGCGAGCCGGAGGTGAGCTGGGTGCTGGGAGAAGGCCAGCAAGCCGTGGTGGATGAAGGCGCGCTGGCAGACGGGAACCTGGGCGGCAGCAAGACGACCAGCGGCACGCTGGACATTGAGACGTTCAACGACGATGTTGGCTCGGTGTTCATCAACGGCCAAGACGTCACGGGTGGGGGCACGGTCAACGGCACCTACGGAGATCTGGTGGTGACGGTGACGGCAGGCGTGTACAGCTGGACGTACACGCTCAAGGACAACGCTGCGCACACGGACGCGACCAAGGTGGGCTCGGCAGACCAGACCTCGCCGCAGGACAGCTTTGCGGTGGTGGTGACGGACAGCGATGGTGACAGCACCGACGGCACAGCGACGCTGACCATCGAGATCAACGACGATGGTCCGGTGCTGGCTGTCGAGAGCCTAGCGATTGCTAACGAAGCCGGGGCCTACGAGGGAACTTACAGCTTCAGTGATGGGGCCGATTCCGTGTCATGGGACGGTGCGTTCGACCAGAGCTCTGCGCTGAGTTGGACCAATGCGCCCAGCGGCTACACATTCACCATGACTGGCAGCACCGCAACCAGCATGACCTACCTCGCGGAAGATGCCAACGGCGGTGACTACTTCTCCATCGTCGTAAACAGCGATGGTACGTATGACTTCACGCTGATCAACCCGCATCAGGTCACTCAATCTGATCCGACACCTTTGCTGGGCCCTGGTATTGATGGCGGCAGCAACCTTGCCTCTTACACCATCGATTCGGCGGCTTTCGGCGGGCTGTTTGATCTGGTTCTGACAGGAGCCTCCACAGGTGGTGCCGACACGCTGACCATCTCTGCTACCGAACTGGGGGTGGGGGACAACGTCATGCACGGTAACAAAGGTGACAAGCTCAAACTCGACGTTGTCGCCACGTCTGCCTTCGCGGTGACATTGACGTCCATTGACGTTGACCTTGCGAATTCAGCCGGTATCAAGACGACTGACAAGGTGTCGTTGTGGGTCAAATACGTTGGCGAAGCCACAGCAGTTCAACTGGCTGACCAGGTCATTGGAAGCGACTACAGCGTCACCTTCACCTTCGATCCGAACAAGACTGTTGATTACATTGAATTGGCACCACAGTCGTCGAGTGTTAGTTTCAAGATCGAAGGCGTCAACGTCACCTACACCGAGCCGCTCTATCCGGACGACTACAGCCTTAATTTCCAGTTGACAGGCGCTGATAGCGAAAGCGACAAGGCGGTTGCAGACTTCTCGGTTGAAGTTAACACGGCCGATACGGCTGGTGACTACGTGGTTGAAGGCACATCCGGTAGCGATCTCTACTACGGCACCGACGGAGCCGACGTGTTCAAGTGGAGCCTGGGTGACGAGGGTTCGGCAAATTCGCCCGTCAGGGATGTCACCGACTTCAAGGTCAGCGAAGGCGACGCCTTGGATCTGCGTGACCTCCTGGTTGGCGAACACAGTGCGTCGGGCTCGAACAACCTGTCCAGCTACCTGCAGTTTGGTACCGACTCGGCCACCGGCAAGTTGACGCTGGTCGTGGATCACGATGGCACCGCCAATGGCGCCGCCGCAGATCAGACCATCGTCCTGTCCAGCTACGCCAACAAGGCTGCACTCGCTACCGACCTGGGCTTGGGGTCCACGGCTACAGATGCTGACATCATCAGCAAGATGATCCAGACGGGTAACCTGAAGACCGACATTTGACGTCCGCAGTCCCTGAGTGCCACGGTTTCAGAACCGTGGCACCCGGGTAAAAAAAGAAGGGGAGGCAATAGCCTCCCCTTCGCATTTGGTCGGTTAAATCTGTTCAACCCACCCCAGGCCCAGTAGCCCCATCGAATCCCAACTGCGCCAGCAGCGGCAAGTCGTCCTTGCTTTCCACCCCCAGCGCAATCACGATGATCCCCAGCGCATGCGCCATGGCGCACAGGCCCTTCAGGAATTCCTGGTTGCCCTCGTTGGTGCTGATGCCGCGCACATAGCTTGGGTGCACCTTGATGTAATCCAGTCCCAGGCTTGCCAGCTTGTCGCTCTCGGCAAAGCGCTGGCCAAAATACTCAATACCCACCCGGCAACCCAGCCCCTTCAAGCTGCGCGCCAAGTCGCGGAAGGCGTCAAACTGCCGGAACACGCCATACTCCGGTACTTCAAACAGCAGGCGTTTGCACAGGCTCGGGTAGCCCTGCAGCAGCTGGATCAGGCTGTTGCGGAAGCCAAAGTCCGCAATCGTCTCTGCCGACAGGTTGACCGCCACGTCACCCGCGCCTTTTTGCAGGTGTTCAATGGCCAGGCCCACCACGCCCAGGTCAATGGGCGCTGTCAAGTTCAGGTTGGCCGCCATGGGCATGAAGTCACCTGCAGACAGCAACTGCCCAGACGCATCCATCTGCAGGCGGATCACCCCCTCCTGGTGCATCGACTGGCTGGGGTCGCCCCGCACCACGGGGAAGAACGCCAGGCTCAACTGCCCGCCCCGTACCGCCTCTGTAAGCAGCGTGCGCCACTGTTCTGCTGGCAGGCTGATCTTTGCGGCGCCGCCATCTTCCACGGCATGCCAGCTGTTCGGGCCCTTGGCCTGCGCCTGGGCCAGCGCGGTGTCCATGCGGGTCAGCAGGTCGCCCATGCTCTGGTCGCGGTGGTAGGGCACGGCAGCCAGGTGGAACAGGTCGGGCAGTTCTGCCTCCCAGTGGGGCAGCCAGTCGCGCCGCAGGCGTTCGTAGATATCTTTTGCCGCTGCCGTGGGCGAAACATAGGTCGGGCACACCACTGCAAATTCCCCGCCCTTGACCCGGCCCGCACGCTGGCCGGGGTGGCCGTTGCCACTGTCATAGAGCGACTGCCCCAGTTCGCGCAGCAACTGGTCGGCCCGCTGGCGGCCCAGTTGCGCGTTCAGTTCGTTCAGGTGTGCCAGCCGCACCACCACCAGGCTGCCCACCGATCCAAACTGCTCACCGCCCAAAATTTCACGCAGGTGCGACAGGAAGTACTCCCGGTTTGCAATGCCCGTCACCGGGTCGCTGTTCACCTTCTTGCGCAGCCCCTCCAGGCGGGCTGCCTCTTCGGCAAACATCGCCTTCAGGCGTTCCACCATGTCGTTCATGGCACGCGTCACAGCGCGCAGTTCCGGTGTGCGCGGTTCAGGAATCGTCAGGAAGCGCCGCTCCGCAATCGAACTTGCCTGCGACACCACATCCCCCAGCGGGCGGGTGATCACGCGTATCGCCACCGTGCCAATCACGCCTGTTGCCAGGCTGCCCAGCACAAACCACATCAACAGCTCCAGCGTGCCTTCCCACAGGCTTTTGTAAACGTATTGGTCATGGCTGGCCAGCGTCAGCGTGCCGTACTGCTTCCAGCCGTCCTGCACCAAGGCCTGCCCCGGCTCGGCGTGGATGGGAATGAGGTTCGCAAACCACTGCGGCGCCCCCTCCAGCTGCCCCTGGTACACCTTCTCCACAATCGTTTCGCCCGTGGGCGAGGTCACACGAATGAACCGGTAGTGGCCAGCGTCGAACTGGGCCGCCACCTGCAACTCCACGGTCACCGGATCCTTGTCCAGCTGCGTCAACGAAAGCGCGAGTGACGTCGCGTTGTCTATGTTCTTCACCTGCAACTGCTGTTCCAGGTAGTGCCGTGCCGACAGCACGCTGACGATCAGACTGCCGCCGAACGCGGCCGTCATCACCAGCACAATGGCTATCCACAGTTGTTTGACGAGTGACATTTCATTGCCCCTTGGGTTGTTGCAGGGTACCGTGCTTCACAGCCCCTCCTGTTTCATGCGATCGAGCACCTCACGCCATTTGGACAAGCGTGCGGTCGGGTCGGCGGAAGAAGACTGTTGCCCCGCCACCCAGAGTCCTTGGTTGTTGAAGCTGAAGATAGGTGACAGGTCGCTGCGCCGGGACGCTGGCCGCACACTGGTGATGAGGTTGTCCAGAATCACCGGCTCGCCAAGCGGGTCGTCGTAATAGCCCAGCACCATGTGCGCTTCCGTCTTGGCGCCTGCGGTCTTGGCCCGAACGTAAATCATGCGCAGCTTTTCGTTGGGCACGCCCAGCAGCAACAGCGTCATGTATTTGGAAATGGAAAAGTCCTCGCAGTCGCCCGCACCACGCCCCATGAATTCCAGCGGGCTCGCCCAGTAGTCGTTTTGCTGCCACACCACAGGGTCCAGCTCGTACAAGATGCGGCGGTTGAAGAAGGTGTTCACGTTGTTGAGCTTTTGCTCGATTGGCAGTTCGCGAGACTCTTCGAGCATGCGTCGCCATGAAGTGATCACTTCTGCGCCCCGTGGTCCATAACGCTCCTGTGCAAGCGTCTGCATCTTGTCCATGTCTGGCGCAGCCAGCGACCAGCCCAAACCACAGGCCGCCAGCAAGGCGCCAGTGATCCATAGCCAGACCCGCGGCAAACCACGCTGGATCAGCCGCATACGGTTGGTGTAGCAAACTGAGGGGACATTGCCACAGGTTATACCGAAAAAAGCGCTACGGTGCTTGACGTTTCAAGGAGTAACAGACAACAATAGTCTTGCAAAGTGATGCGGATGATATGCTGCGCCTTTCCGTCTGCTTGGCTGGAAGCCTGCCAAGCCAACCTAAGAGGTAAATAACCATGAAAAACAAAACCGTTACCGCAGTTTCCGCCGCGGTTCTGCTGATGCTGGGGGGGCTGGCCTCTGCACAAACCTTGCCTGAACCCATGCTGGAGGCCGTGCGCAAGGCTGTGGTCTCCAACCCCGAAGTGCAGGCACGCTGGCACAACTTCACCGCTGCCGATGCCGAGCGCGACGTTGCCAAGGCTGGCTACCGCCCGCAGGTGGACCTGACCTACGGTGTAGGCCGTGAGTGGCTCAAGGAGCCGGGCACCGCCGAGATTGAATTCACCCGGCAGAACGGTGCGCTGACGCTCACGCAAATGTTGTTTGACGGCTTCTTCACCCCGAGTGAAGTCAAGCGTCTGGGTTACGCAAAGCTCACCCGCTACTACGAGCTGGTGGAGGCTGCCGAGAACGTTGCCCTGGAAGCTGTGCGGGCATACGTTGACGTGGCACGCTACTCTGCGCTGGTTGAAGAGGCCAAGCAGAACTACGTTGAGCACAAGGTCACCAGCAAGCAGATCGAAGAGCGCTCTGACGCTGGTGTGAGCCGCCGCGTTGACCTTGAGCAGGCCACGGGTCGCTTGGCTTTGGCAGAGTCCAACTTGCTCACTGAAGTCTCCAACCTTCACGATGTGAGCGCGCGTTACCTGCGCATCATGGGCAATGTGCCGCCCAAGCAGGTGCCCCCTATTGCTGAAGGCATCAAGCTCAAAGGCATTCCTGGCACCGCTACCGAGACCATGAAGCAAGGTCTGGTCAACAGCCCGACCATCAACGCCGCTTACGAGAACGTGCGTGCGTCCAAGGCCCAGGTCGAATCCCGCAAGTCGGGCTACTGGCCGCGCGTTGACTTCCGCATCCGCCAGTCCTGGGGCCGCAACATCGACGGCGTCAGCGGCAATTCCCGCGACACCGTGGCTGAAGTGCTGTTGAACTACAACCTGTACCGTGGCGGTGCCGACATGGCTCGCGAAAAGCAAGCCGTTGAGCAGCAATACCAGGCCCGCGATCTGCAAGAGAAAGCCTGCCGCGACGTGCGCCAGACCCTGGCCATCGCCTACAACGATGTGGTTCGCCTGAACGAACAGCTGGGCTACCTCGATCAGCACCGCCTGTCCACCGAAAAAGCGCGCGAAGCCTATCGCCAACAGTTCGACATTGGCCAGCGCACGTTGCTCGACCTGCTGGATACGCAGAACGAATACTTCGAAGCCAGCCGCGCATACACCAACGCCCAATACAACGAATTCCAGGCCCAGGCTCGCACCTTGGCCAGCATGGGTAAGTTGATGACCGCTCTGGGTGTGTCCCGCCCCGACCAGCCCACGCTCGAGCAAGTTGGGCAGGACCGTGGCGAGTTGCCGCCCGAAGAACTGTGTCCGTTCGAGGCGCCTGAGTTGATGGAGATCGACAAGGCCAAGGCTGTTGCCGATGCGCCGCCTCGTGCTCGTCCTGCGCCAGCTCCCGCAGCTGCCGCAGCAGCGGCCAAGCCTGCACCCTCCAAGGTCACTTTCTCGTCTGATGCTTTGTTCGACTTCAACAAGTCCGTGCTCAAGGCTGAAGGCAAGAAGAACCTGGACGACTTGATCGCCAAGATCAAGGGCGTCAACTTGGACGTTGTCATCGCCGTGGGGCATACCGACAGCGTGGGTTCTGACGCTTACAACCAGCGTTTGTCTTTGGCACGAGCTGAGTCCGTCAAGGCTTATCTCGTCAACCAGGGCATTGCGGCTGACCGTGTGCGCACCGAAGGCCGTGGCGAAAGCCAGCCCATCGCCAGCAACGACACTGCTGAAGGTCGTGCCAAGAACCGCCGTGTCGAAATCACGGTGAACGAGGCGGCGAAGTAAACCTCGTCCGCCCCAAAGCAAAGAGGCCGCTTGCAGCGGCCTCTTTTCATTTCAGCAGCGTCGCGTCAAACGCCAGCCGCATGTGCCTGCTGGTCGGCATGGTACGAGCTGCGCACCATGGCACCCACGGCAGCGTGGCTGAAGCCCATTTCATAGGCCTTGGTCTCGAACATCTTGAACGTGTCGGGGTGCACGTAACGTCGCACGGGCAGGTGGTGGCCGCTGGGGGCCAGGTACTGCCCAATCGTCAGCATGTCGATGTTGTGCGCGCGCATGTCGCGCATCACTTCCAGAATTTCCTCGTCGGTTTCGCCCAGGCCCACCATCAAGCCGCTTTTGGTGGGAATGTCTGGGAAGAGGGCTTTGAACTTCTTCAGCAGGTTCAGGCTGAACGCGTAGTCCGAGCCTGGGCGTGCCTCCTTGTAAAGGCGTGGCACTGTCTCCAGGTTGTGGTTCATCACATCTGGCGGAGCAGCCTTCAAAATTTCCAGGGCGCGGTCGTCGCGTCCGCGGAAGTCTGGCACCAACACCTCAATCTGGGTAGAGGGCGACAACTCGCGGGTCTTCTCGATACAAGCCACGAAATGGCCTGCACCGCCGTCGCGCAGATCGTCCCGGTCCACGCTGGTGATCACCACATACTTCAGCTTCAGTGCGGCAATGGTCTTCGCCAGGTTCTCCGGCTCATTTGCGTCCAGGGGATCGGGGCGGCCGTGTCCCACGTCACAAAACGGGCAGCGGCGGGTGCACTTGTCACCCATGATCATGAAGGTGGCCGTGCCCTTGCCGAAGCACTCGCCAATGTTCGGGCAAGACGCCTCCTCGCAGACCGTTACCAGCTTGTTCTGCCGCAGAATGTCCTTGATCTCGTAGAACCGGGTGCTTGGTGACCCCGCTTTCACGCGAATCCATTCCGGCTTCTTCAGCACTTCCGCAGGCACCACCTTGATGGGAATGCGGGCTGTCTTGGCCTGGCTCTTCTGCTTGGCGGTGGGGTCGTAGTTTTCTGCGCTGGCAGCTTCGCGAACGACGGGCGGTGTGGTCATGTTAGGGGTTCCGGTAAGAAACGGGGCAGACGGAATGAGCTCTATCGCGCCTTCAGGGCGCAAGCAAGGCTTCAAGCTTGTGGGCTAGAACGTCGGCCACTTCCGTAGGCTGGGCCTGAACGCCGATTGTAGAAAGGTCCACCGTTTTCAGGCCCGCGTAGCCGCAGGGGTTGATACGGGAAAAGGGTTCCAGGTCCATGGACACGTTGAGTGCAAGCCCGTGGTAGGTGCAGTGGCGGTGCACTTTGATGCCCAGCGCACTGATCTTGCCAAGGCCTGCGAAAGGGTCAGACCCGGGAGCGGGGCCCGTGAGTGCCGAATGGTCAAACGGGTTGGCCAGCCGCACATAAATGCCGGGTGCACTGGCCACCCGGTGCCCGGTCACTTGCCAGTGGGCCAGCGTGCGGATCACTGCTTCTTCCAGCCGGTAAACGTACTCCTTGACGAAGTAACCGGCGCGTTGCAAATTGATCAGCGGGTAGGCCACGACTTGGCCGGGGCCATGGTACGTGACCTGGCCGCCACGGTTGCTCTGCACCACGGGAATGTCACCGGGGTTGAGCAAGTGATCCGTCTTGCCTGCCAGCCCTTGTGTGTAGGTCGGTGGGTGTTCGCAAAGCCAGATCTCGTCCGGCTTGTCGGCGCCGCGCTCGGCTGTGAAGCGCTGCATGGCCTCGAACGTAGGCAGGTAGGGCACCTGCCCGAGCCGGCGTATGACCAATGGCGCTGTCACAGCACCACTTTCACCATCGGGTGGGTCGTCAGGGTCCGGTAGAGCTCGTCCAGTTGTTCGCGGCTCACAACGCGCACGGTAATGGTCAGGCCCAGGTAGTTGCCACCCTTGCTGGGGCGGTGCTCCATGGTCTGCGGGTCAAAGTCGGGGTCGAACTGTGTTGCCACATGTGCGATCGCTGCGGCGAAGCCCTCCACATGCGCCCCCATCACCTTGATCGGGAAATGGCAAGGGTACTCAATGAGAGATTGCTCGGGGGGGATGGGGCGAGAGAAGTCCATGTCGTCAAGGGCGCAACCGGATCTGGCTGCTTGAGGTCGGCAGAAAGGGATTATCCCAGGGCACCACGCCGGTGCCAACAAATGCACCAGTCAGGGGTTATTGACTGCCGCATGGGGTTTCTACGTATAATGAATGGCTTTGCCAAGCTTCGCAGTGCAATTGACTTGCATGTGCGGTGTGTAACCTGTACGTAATTTCAAGGCCGGACAATGACCCGCAAGCCATCGTCCCCCCCGGGCCCCGGGCCCCAGGAAAACACACTGCATGACTGGGAAGATGAGGCAGTAGAAGAAGAATTCAAGCCCCTGACGCGCGAACAGGCGCAGCAGTGGCGAGCACGCCAGCCGGCAATGTCGGCCTGGCGTGTGGTGTGGTGGCAGGTGGTGCTGATGGCGCTGGTCACGTTGGCAGGAGTTGTGTTTACGCAAAGTCCTGCTGTCGCGTGGTCGGTGTTCTACGGCGGCTTGTGCATCACGCTGCCAACGGCACTCATGGCATACGGACTGACTTCAAGCGCCCTTTCCCGGGCGATTGCAAAGATGTTCCCTGGTGTTGCCAAGGTGTCGCTGGCAGGAGTGTTGTTGTGGGAAGGAGTCAAGGTGCTGCTGGCAATGGCCATGATGTGGTCGGCGCCGCGCCTGATTCCTGACCTGAGCTGGCTTGGCCTGGTGGCCGGGCTGGTGGTGGTGCTCAAGGCCTACTGGCTGGCGTTCTGGTGGCAGAACCGGCAGGCGGCCTTGAAGCGATAAGGTTTTGACATTTGATTGGCTGATTCAACCATGGCTACTGAAGGCGTTGGGCCCACCCCGGGCGAGTACATCAAGCACCACCTGACCCACCTGACCAACCAGGGGCATAAACAGTCGAGCATCGTCGACTTCTCCTACATCAACCTGGACTCGGTGGTTGTTGCCTCCCTGTTGGGTTTGCTGTCGGTGTTCGTGCTGTGGCTCGCTGCACGCAAGGCCACTGCTGGCGTGCCCGGGCGGTTCCAGGCAGCGGTCGAAATCCTGGTTGAAATGGTCGAGAACCAGGCCAAGAGCGTGATCCACAACGCCCAGAGCCGCAAGCTGGTGGCTCCGTTGGCGCTGACCGTCTTCGTCTGGATCTTCATGATGAACTTCATGGACATGCTGCCGCTGGACCTGCTGCCCAAGCTGTGGGAAGGCTACTACGCCGCCACCGGCCATGATCCCCATCACGCCTACCTGCGCGTGGTGCCTACCGCCGATCTGTCGACCACCCTGGGTCTGTCCACCTCCGTGCTGCTGCTGTGCCTGTTCTACAACGTCAAGATCAAAGGTCTGGGCGGCTGGGCGCACGAGTTGGTGTGTGCACCCTTCGGCACCAGCAAGAACCCGGTCTGGGCGGTGCTGCTGGGCGTGGTCAACTTCCTGATGCAAATGATCGAATTCGTGGCGAAGACCGTTTCCCACGGCATGCGGTTGTTTGGCAACATGTTCGCGGGCGAGCTGGTCTTCATGCTGATTGCGCTGCTGGGTGGTTACGCTGCCCTCTCCTTCGGCGGAAGCCTGCTCTTCGTCGGGCACCTGATCGCCGGCACGGTGTGGACCTTGTTCCACATCCTGGTCATCACCCTGCAGGCGTTCATCTTCATGATGCTGGCTCTGATCTATCTGGGTCAGGCTCATGATGCGCACTGAGTTCGCGTAACCCGCGCAGCACTGTGTTTCTTTTCTCTCTGTAACTTCAACCTTCCTCTCAAATCAAAGGAATCACCATGGAAAACATTCTGGGTCTCGTTGCTCTGGCTTGCGGCATCATCGTCGGTCTGGGTGCCATCGGCGCCTCTATCGGTATCGCCCTGATGGGTGGCAAGTTCCTCGAGTCTTCTGCTCGCCAGCCCGAGCTGATGAACGACCTGCAGACCAAGATGTTCATTCTGGCCGGCCTGATCGACGCTGCGTTCCTGATCGGCGTTGCTATCGCCCTGTTGTTCGCATTCGCCAACCCCTTCGTTCTGGCCTGATAGTCTTGCTGTGAGGAAGGGTGCGCCCCGGGCCCGGTGTCCGGGCGCATGTCTCCCAGCAAATGCGTTTCAACTCTTGTTAACACACAGAAAGGCGTTGCGATGAACATCAATGCAACCCTCTTTGCGCAAGCCATCGTCTTTGCGATTCTGGTGTGGTTCACGATGAAGTTCGTGTGGCCCCCCATCGCCAAGGCCCTGGATGAGCGCGCGCAGAAGATTTCCGAAGGTCTGGCTGCCTCCGAGAAGGCTAAGACCGAGCTGGCCGTGGCCAACAAGCGCGTCGAGGAAGAGTTGAGCAAGTCGCGCAACGAGTCCGCGACCCGTCTGGCTGACGCCGAGCGCCGTGCCCAATCTCTGATCGAAGAGGCCAAGGCCCGCGCTAACGACGAAGCCGCCAAGATCATCGAAGCTGCCAAGGCTGAGGCCGACCAGCAGATCGTCAAGGCACGTGAAGCCCTGCGCGAGCAAGTGGCTGGTCTGGCTGTCAAGGGCGCCGAGCAAATCCTCCAGCGCGAAGTCAACGCAGGCGTCCACGCCGAGTTGTTGAGCCGCCTGAAGACCGAACTCTGATCCGCGCACAAAGGTTGACCCATGGCCGAACTTGCCACCATTGCCCGACCCTACGCCGAAGCGCTGTTCAAGGCCGCCAAGGCTGATGCCGTTGCCGCAGCGCAGTGGCTCGACGAACTGGCCGCCATTGCCGGAAACGAGCAACTGCTGCAGTTTGCCGACAACCCCAAGGTCACTTCCGAACAGGTGTTCGACGTGATCACTGGTGTGGCCAAGCAGGCCCTGCCAGAGATGGCTCGCAATTTCCTGCGCACGGTGATCGACAACGGCCGCGTTGCGGCCCTGCCCGAGATTGCTCAGCAGTTCCGCGCTCTCATGACCGCGCAACAGGGCACCTCGGATGCCGTGGTGTACAGCGCCTACGACATCGACAGCGCTGCCCTGGCAGATCTGGCCGGCGTTCTTGAAAAGCGTTTCGGACGCAAGCTCAACCTCAAGGTGGAGTTGCAGCCCGAACTCATCGGCGGCGTGCGCGTGGTGGTGGGTGACGAGGTGCTGGACACCTCCGTCAAAGCCCGTCTGGAACAAATGAGAGTGGCCCTGACGGCGTGAGCCGCGGTGTGTCCCGAAGCGTCACTATTTACGAAAGAAGGAAAGAGTCATGCAACTCAATCCCGCAGAAATTTCTGAACTGATCAAGTCCCGCATCGAAGGCTTGGCTCCCTCTGCCGATGTGCGCAACCAGGGTACCGTGGTGTCCGTGACCGACGGTATCGTTCGCGTGCATGGCCTGAGCGACGTGATGCAGGGTGAGATGCTGGAATTCCCCGCCAACGCCGCTGGTCAGCCGACCTTCGGCCTGGCACTGAACCTGGAGCGTGACTCCGTTGGTGCCGTGGTGCTGGGTGAGTACGAGCACATCTCCGAAGGCGACACCGTCAAGTGCACGGGCCGCATTCTGG
>CAMLOF010000068.1 GCA_946481585.1 uncultured Macromonas sp.
AGCTGGCCGGGGAACTTGTCCTTGTGCGCCATCAGGCCCACGCGGTCGAGCATCTTGAGGCCGCGCGCCTTGGCGTCGGTGATGTTGCGACCCAGCACCTTGACCTGGGCCAGCGTGAGGTTCTCGGTCACGCTCAGGTGCGGGAACAGCTCAAAGTGCTGGAACACCATGCCCACGCGGCTGCGCAGCTTGGGCAGGTTGGTCTTGGGGTCGTGCACGGCCTGGCCGTCCACGTAGATCTCGCCCTTCTGGATGGGTTCCAGCGCGTTGATGGTCTTGATCAGCGTGGACTTGCCCGAGCCCGACGGCCCGCAAACCACCACCACCTCGCCCTTGCTGATGCGGGTGGAACACTCATTGAGCACCTGCACGGGGCCGTACCACTTCGAAACGTTCTTCAGTTCAATCATGGATGATTCTCCAACTCGGTTCAGCCGCTCAGCGGATGATGGCGATCTTCTTGTGCAGCCGCTTGACCAGCCAGGACAGCGCGTAACACATGGCGAAATAAACGACGGCGGCCATCAGGTAGGCCTCGATGGGGCGGCCAAAGTTCTTGCCGGCGACTTCAAAGCCCTTGAGCATGTCGTAGGCGCCGATGGCGTAGACCAGCGAGGTGTCCTGGAACAGGATGATGGTTTGCGTAAGCAGCACCGGCAGCATGTTGCGGAAGGCCTGCGGCAACACCACCAGCTTCATGTTCTGGCCATACGTCATACCCAGAGCAAGGCCTGCGAAGACCTGTCCGCGCGAGATGGACTGGATACCGGCCCGCATGATCTCGCTGAAATAGGCAGCCTCGAAGGCAATGAAGGTGATGACAGCAGAGGTTTCGGCGCCGATGGGCCGCCCGATCAGGAAGGGCACCAGCAGGAAGAACCACAGGATCACCATGACCAGCGGAATGCTGCGCATGCCGTTGACATAAATGGTGGCAGGAACCACCAGCCACTGGCGACCAGACAAGCGCATCATGGCCAGCAAGGTGCCGAACAGCACACCACCGATGGTGGCCACGATGGTCAGCACCACGCTGAACATCAGCCCCTTGAGGACAAAGCCGCTGATGACGTCCCAGTTGACGAAGGACCAGTCAAGATTGTTCATCATGTCAGTGGCCTCCTGCGCCGCCGCTGGCGATGAAGCCCGGCACGCGGGCACGTTTTTCAATGAAAGCCATGATGCGGTTGATGGCAAAGGCCGAGACGACGTACAAACCAGTGACGGCCAGGTAGACCTCGATGCCGCGCGAGGTTTCTTCCTGCGCCTGCATGGCGAACATGGTCAGTTCGGCCACCGACACGGCGAACGCGACCGACGAGTTCTTGAAGATGTTCATGGTCTCGCTCGTCAGCGGAGGGATGACGATGCGAAACGCCATGGGCAGCAGCACATAGCGGTAGGACTGCATGGTGGTCATGCCCAGTGCCAGGCTGGCATAACGCTGGCCACGCGGCAGCGCCTGTATACCTGAACGCACCTGTTCTGCCACACGCGCGGAGGTGAAGAAGCCCAACGCAAAGACAACCAGCACGAAACCTGGAACGTCCTTGAGCGCCGGAAAAAACGCGGGCACCACGTGGTACCAGAGAAATATCTGCACCAGCAGCGGGATGTTGCGGAACAACTCCACCCAGGCATTGCCGAAACGCACCACCCAGGGGCTGTCGGGCAGGGTACGCAAGGTACCGATGACTGCACCCACCACGAGCGCCAACACCAGCGCCAGCAGCGACACAGACACTGTCCAACCCCAGGCAGACAGCAACCAATCCAGATAGGTGATGTCCCCTCCCTGGCCAAAACAACGCTCACCCACTTCTCGGGTGATGGTGTCCTCACAGAACACCTGCCAGTCCCAACTCATTGCGGACTCCTTTTTGTGGCAACTAAAAGCCCCTTGCAGCCTTCAGACAGCAAGGGGCTACGGATGGGAATGCGCCTTTATTTCTTGGCGTAGTCTTCCGTCGGCTTGTCGTTGGGGTTAGCCAGCGCGGCCTTCAGGTTGTCGCTCATGGGCAGCCCGACCTTGGCGTTGGCAGGCGGAATCGGCTGCATCAGCCACTTGTCGTAGAGCTTGGCGATTTCACCAGACTTCATCATGGCCTTGAGGCTGTCGTCCACGGTCTTCTTGAACGCAGGGTCGTCCTTGCGGATCATGATGGCGATGGGTTCGACGCTCAGCACTTCACCCACGATCTTGAAATCGGCAGGGTTCTTGGACTTGGCGATCAGGCCTGCCAGCAGGGAACCGTCCATGATGAAAGCATCGGCACGGCCGGATTCCAGCAGCAGGAAGCTGTCTGCGTGATCTTTGCCATAGACCTCTTTGAAGTCGATGCCTTGGGCACGCTCGTTCTTACGCAGGGTCTGCACCGAAGTGGTACCCGTGGTGGTAGCCACGTTGCGGCCGTTCAGGTCCTTGATGGAGTTGATGCCGGAGTTGGCTTTGACGGCCATGCGCACTTCTTCCACGAAGGTGGTGACCGCGAAGGACACGTCCTTCTGGCGGGGCGCGTTGTTGGAGGTGGAGCCGCACTCGATGTCCACGGTGCCGTTCTGCACCAGGGGAATACGGTTCTGGGAGGTGACGGGCTGGTACTTGATGTCCAGCTTGGCCAGGCCCAGCTGCTTCTGAATGTCAGCCAGCACCTTCTGGCAGATCTCGACGTGGTAGCCCGTGTACTTGCCATCACCCAGGGTGTAGGACAGCGCGCCGGAAGACTCGCGCACACCCATGGTCACGCTACCGCTGGACTTAATCTTAGCCAGGGTGTCGTTTGCCTGGGCCCAGGCACCACCTGCAGCCAGCGCCAGAGCGACCGCAGCAAACATCACATTCGGTTTCTTCATCAGTGTTTCCTCTGTGTAGTCATCACACGCGAGCGGGTAGCTCGCGCGCCCATCATGACCCGAAGCAAGGTCGTTTGCAAGACGCGAAATCACGTAGGCAATGCGACCGTATCGGCGGGGTCCATATCCTGAAAGCACGTCGCGTGCCAACAGAGATGGGCGACTCTAACAATCTCATCGCTGAAATACCAATACCTTTTCGCTTATGGGTCATGCAAAAAATTTATAAACCAAATGACATCAACCCTGAGCGGAGTGGGTGTTCTGCAGATAGGCCCAAAGACTCTGCACTGCGCGCTTGGGCCTTTGGGACTCGGTCGCCTTGCTGCGGTAGGCCCGGATTTCCATGTTCATCTCCAGGTGCTTGTCGTCGCGCGGCGCGGCGCTCACCAGGCGGCCATTGGCCAATTCCTGCTTGACGGCGCTGAGCGGCAGGAAGGCGACACCATGGCCTTCAAGAGCCATGGCTTTGAGGCCTTCGGCCATGTCGGTCTCGTAGACGCGGTCGAGGTGAATGGCCGTGGGCGACTGCTTGAGCAGAAGATCCACGACCCGGCCAAGATAGGCACCTGGGGCGTAGCCAAGGTAAGGCAGGGGCTGCGAATTTGTTCCCGGCGTTTGCCATAGGGGGTGCCCGCTCGAATCAGGTTTGACGTAAGGCGCGAGCAGCTCATGCCCCAGCACGACCATCTCGTATTTCTCAGGGTCCAGCGACAGTGGCTGCGAGGGATGGTGGTAGGCGATCAGCAGATCGCAGTTGCCTTCGACCAGCCGCATCATGGCATCGTGCACGTTCAGCGCAATGAGCCTGCTTTTGATGGGGCCGAAGTTTTGGCGGATGTCTGACACCCAGGACGGAAAGAAGGTGAATGCCAGCGTGTGAGGCACGGCAAACTCCACCACATCCTGCCCGGCGGAGGCATATGCACGCAACATGGCGCGTGATGCAGACAACGACTGCAACACCTCCAGCGCCTGCATGTAAAGCGTCTGCCCGGCAGGCGTGAGCCGCGTGGGGTAGGAGCTGCGGTCCACCAGTTCGGTGCCCGCCCAGGCCTCCAACGACTGGATGCGGCGCGAGAAGGCGGGCTGCGTCACATGGCGCAACTGTGCCGAGCGGCTGAAGCTGCGCGTCTCGGCCAGGCTGACGAAGTCTTCAAGCCACTTGGTGTCCATGCGTTCCTCCGGCTGTTGCGGCCGTTTTCTGTTCTTCGGTTTCGCCACCACTTTGCTGCAACGCCCACATCTGCGCGTAACGGCCGTTGGCGGCAAGCAGGTCGGCATGGCGCCCGCGCTCGACGATGGTGCCATGCTCCAGCACGATGATCTCGTGCGCGTCGACCACGGTAGAAAGGCGGTGCGCAATGACGAGCGCCGTCTTGTTGCGCGCCACGCCGCGCAGCTCGGCCTGGATGGCACGCTCGTTGGCGGAGTCGAGCGCGGAGGTGGCTTCGTCGAAGATGAGGATGGGCGGGTTCTTGAGCAGCGTGCGGGCGATGGCCACGCGCTGCTTTTCGCCGCCCGAGAGCTTGAGGCCGCGTTCGCCCACCATGGTCTGGTAGCCCTTGGGCAGCCGCTCGATGAAGCCATGGATGTGCGCGGCCTGGGCGGCCTTGACGGCCTCGTCGTGTCCGGCCTCGGGACGGCCATAGAGGATGTTGTATTCGATGGTGTCGTTGAACAACACCGTGTCTTGCGGCACGATGCCTATGGCCCTGCGCACGCTGCCTTGCTTCACGGCACGGATGTCCTGCCCGGCGATGGTGATGCGACCGGCGCCCTCCCCCGGCGCGTCACCGGGCCGACCTACGTCGTAGAAGCGGTAGAGCAGGCGCGCCAGCGTCGATTTGCCGGAACCGGACGGCCCCACCACGGCCACCGTCTTGCCCGCAGGCACGGTGAAGCTCACGCCATGCAGGATTTCACGCTCGCGCTCGTACGCGAAGTGCACGTTTTCGAAGCGCACCTCGGGCGCACCGTCCAGCTGCAAGTCCTGCGCACCCGGGGTGTCGGCGATTTCGCGCTCCTTGTCGAGCAGGGTGAACATCTTGTCCAGGTCGGTCAGGCCCTGCTTGATCTCGCGGTAGAGCACACCCAGGAAGTTGAGCGGGATGTAGAGCTGGATCATGAAGGCGTTGATCATGACCAGATCGCCCAGCGTCATCTGCCCCTGTGTAACGGCAGCAGTGGCACGCCACAACATGGCCACCAGCGCGGCAGCAATGATGAGCTGCTGCCCGGCATTGAGCATGGAGAGCGTGACCTGGCTCTTGAGGCGCGCACGGCGCAGCTTCTCCAGGCTTTCGTCGTAACGACGGCTTTCGAAAGCCTCGTTGTTGAAGTACTTGACGGTTTCGTAGTTGAGCAGCGAGTCGATGGCCTTGGTCTGGCTGATGGACTCCATCTCGTTCATCTGGCGGCGGAACTGCGTGCGCCATTCCGTTACTTTCACGGTGTAGGTCACGTACAGCACCAGCGCGGCCAGCGTCGTCCAGACGTACCACATCTCGAACTTGGCGCCCAGCAGCGCCAGCACCAGTGCCACCTCCAGCAGCGTGGGCAGAATGCTGTAGATGGAGTAAGAGATGAGCGACTGCACACCCCGGGTGCCGCGCTCGATGTCACGCGTCATGCCGCCGGTCTGGCGCTCCAGGTGAAAGCGCAGGCTCAGCTCGTGCAGGTGCCCGAACACCTGCAGCGCGATGTGGCGCGTGGCACCTTCGGTAGCCTTGGCGAAGATGAGTTCGCGCAGCTCGGTGAACAAGGTGGTGGAAAAGCGCAGCAGGCCATAGGCCAGCAGCAGACCGACTGGCACAACGAACAGAGCCTCGGTGCCCGCAGGCAGGCCGAGCAGCGAGCCGCCCGGCTTGGGCGTGAGGGCATCCACCAGTTCCTTCAGCAGCAAAGGCACACCTACGTTGGCCAGCTTGGCCGCCACCATGAAGGCCAATGCCGCTGCAACGCGCCAGCGGTACTCCCAAAGGTAGGGCAGCAGCCTGCGCAGCACGGCCCAGTCGCCACGCGGCTGGGAGGTTTTCGGCCCATCAGGCGGCGCGCCCGTGGCAGGTGTGGCAGACGAAACAGAAAGGTGGCGCATTTGAGGCAGCTATGGGGGAGAATGGAGGCATGAACTCAGCGATTTTGCCCCCAAGCCAAGGTCCTGGTGCAACCCAGGCTGTCCCAGAACATCCGTCGGACAAAAGCCTGGTTCTCAAAGTCATTCCCATGCCCGCCGACTGCAACGCCAACGGCGACATTTTCGGCGGCTGGGTGATGGCTCAGGTGGACCTGGCCGGTGCGGTGCTGCCCGCGCGCATAACGCAAGGGCGGATCGCCACCGTGGCGGTCAACCAGTTCGTGTTCAAGCAGCCTGTGCGCGTGGGAGACATCCTGAGCTTTTACGCCCACGTCACCCGCATTGGCAACACGTCAGTCACCGTGCAGGTGGAGGTGTTTGCAGAGCGCCTGGGCAACCAGGGGCAGTTCGTGAAGGTGACCGAGGCATCCCTGACTTACGTGGCCATCGACGAGACTGGCAAACCCCGTCCTGTTCCAAAGGGCTGATCGCTCAATCCGCCAGCGGCCATCACGTCCCAGCAGGCGCCCATGGTGTGGTAGTCCGTCTTGCCTGCGGGGGACTTGGTGTCCTCCAGTTTGCCGCCGTCAGCCGCCAGGATGCGGTACCAGGCGCCGTAATGGTGATCGACCATGTGCTGCCAGCTCCAGGCCCACAGGTCCAGGTATTGCTGGCGGAAGGTGGCGTCACCCGTGACGCGCCACAGCCGCCAGGCGCTGGCAAAGGATTCAGCCTGCACCCAGAAGTATTTGTCGGTATCGCAAGGTGAGCCGTCTGGCGCGAAGCCGTAGATGAGGCCGCCGTGCTTTGCGTCCCAGCCATGGCGCCAGGCGCTGAGTTGCAGTTCAGCGGCACGGTCAACCCAGCGCTGCTGGGGACGGTGCGTGTGCGCCTGCAAGATAAGCTTGGCCCATTCGGTCTGGTGACCGGTCTGGTAACCCCAGGGTTTGAAGATGTCGCCCGGGTTGTCGCGGTTGTATTCCCAGTCAGGCGTCCAGGCCGTGTCGAAATGCTCCCAGATGAGGTGATCAGGCCCGGTCGCGGCCTCGAAAGCGAAGCGCTCGATCAGTGATTCGGCGCGGTCGAGGTAGCGCTGGTCGCCAGTGGCTTCGAAGGCGGCCAGGCAGGCCTCGCAGGTGTGCATGTTGGCGTTCTGCCCCCGGTAGGCAGCCAACTCGCCTTGAGGGCTCAGTTCGTCGGCGTAGGCCCGGTTTGCGGGCTCGTAAAACACGGCCTCCATGCGGTCAAAGGCGTCGGCTACATCTTGCTGGCTGACCAGCCCGGCCATGTGCGCATGGCTTTGGGCCAGCAGCACGAAGGCCTGGCCGTAGGCCATGGCGCGCTCGTCTTCCAGCCGACCGTCCTGCAGGGTCCAGGCATACAAACCGGCCCCCGGGTGCCCGGGGGGCAGGCGGAACACGTTGAGGTGAGCCAGCGCGTGCGCCGCCCAATCCCTGTAGATGCTGCGCCCCGTATGGCGCCATGCCTGGCACCAATTGAACACGAAGCGGGTGGCGCTGACCAGGTGGCGGTGCCCCCGGTTGTAGACGGTGCCGTCGTCCAGAAAGTAGTGAAAGAAGCCCCCCTCGGGGTCGTAGGCAGACCGTTCGTAGAACCGCAAGGTGTCGTCCACGTGAGCTGCCAGGAAATGCCGGTTCTCAAAAGATGCGGGGGGCAATGAACTCATGGTCGTGATGATGAGAGCGGGTGTTGTCACAAGGAGCAAACGGCATGGGCACGTGGTCTGCATTGCTCGATGAGCCGGGCATTGGGTTCGTCAGTCTGCTCCACCCAGGCCAGGGCAGCCTGTGGAGTTCGACCGAAGCGTACGTGCCTTTCAACAAGCCGCTGCCTGCGCAGATGCTCATCTACGCTGACGTACCAGACCTCGTCAAGGCAGGCCGCCACGCGGTTCCATGGGAAGGCGTCGAGCAACAGGTAGTTGCCTTCGGTGATGATGAGCTGGGTTTGCGGCTGCACGGCAATTGAGCCGGCCACGGGCTCTTCGATTTCGCGCCGAAAGGCTGGTGCGTAGATCACTTCGTCGGGAGCTTGCTGACGCAGCCTGTTCAGCAGTTGCACGTAGCCATGGGCGTCGAAGGTGTCGGGCGCCCCCTTGCGATGGGCCCGCCCCAGCCGTTCAAGTTCGACCTGAGCCAGATGGAAACCATCCATGGGTACCAGTTGCGCGCGTGAACCCAAACGGTCAAGCAGCCGTTCAGCCAGTGTGGACTTGCCCGCACCTGGTGGCCCCACCAGACCGAGCAGGCGGCGCTGTCCGCTGGCCAGCAAGGTTTGCAGGCGGGACTCCAGCTCCGGCGAGAGATAGGCATCGATGGACATGGTTTGCGTCGTATTGAACAGCAATGAACCAACCTGCTAATGTAACCGAGTTACCAACAAATGAGCACCGGTTGTTCTGGTACAACCAAAGGTATTCAAACTCCGTGTCACATCACGAACCATGGCCGCCACGACCCTGCTTGCTCTTATCGACGACATCGCTTCCGTGCTGGATGACGTAGCCACCATGACAAAGGTGGCAGCCAAGAAAACTGCGGGCGTTCTGGGTGACGATCTGGCTCTGAATGCACAGCAGGTGACAGGTGTACGCGCCGACAGGGAGTTGTCCGTGGTCTGGGCGGTAGCCAAGGGCTCACTCATCAACAAGGCCATCCTTGTACCGGCGGCTCTGCTGATCAGCTGGCTGGCGCCGTGGGCCATCACGCCGCTGTTGATGCTGGGCGGAACCTTCCTGTGCTACGAGGGCTTTGAGAAACTGGCGCACAAGTTTCTGCACTCGGAACAAGCGACTGCCGCCGAGCATCAAAAGACGGTTCAGGCGCTGGCGGATCCGACGATCGATATGGTGGCTTTTGAAAAGGACAAGATCAAAGGCGCAGTGCGCACGGATTTCATACTCTCTGCAGAGATTGTTGTGATCACACTGGGCGCAGTGGCGGACGCTGCGCTGGGGCAACGCGTGACGGTGCTTGTGGGGATTTCGCTGCTGATGACGGTCGGCGTTTATGGGCTGGTGGCAGGCATAGTGAAGCTTGACGACCTGGGCCTGCACCTGCAAAAGAGCCAGCGGGGCTGGAAGGCCGCAGTGGGCGTTGGCCTGTTGAAAGCAGCCCCTTGGCTGATGAAGACTCTGTCTGTGGTGGGTACCGCCGCCATGTTCATGGTGGGGGGTGGCATCCTGCTGCACGGCTGGCCTGCGCTGGCACACGCCGTTGAAGGATGGGCCATCACCTTTGACAGCCTGACGCAGTTCTTGATCAACACCGTAGCCGGTGTTGCATTGGGTGTGGCAGCTGGCGGCCTCGCCCTCGCTGCCGTGAACGCCTTGCAGAAACTGCGGGCTCGAACTGCCTGAAGATGTTTACCGGCCAGAAGCGCGGCTGTCGAGCACGCAGGCGGTGCCCGCCAAGGCTGGCGACAGGGTAGCGGTAATGACCCACACGGGAATGCTCGTCAGGTAGTCGCGGAAGCGCCCCTTGGCTTCGAAGCGCTGGCGAAAGGCTGTGCCGTCGAACCAAGAGCCCAGGCGAGGCACGATGCCGCCGCCGATGTAGATGCCGCCCTTGGCACCCAGCGTGAGTGCCAGATTTCCCGCCACCGTCCCCAGGAAGGCGCACATCATGCTCAAGGCCTCGGCACAACGGGCATCGCCCGCGAGCGCGGCTTCGCTGATCTGCGCTGCGCTGAGTTCCGGGCTTGGGGCGGCGTCGGCAACACAGAGCGCACGGTGGATGTCCATGAGCCCCATGCCGCTGACCGCACGTTCGGCCGACGCATGACCATGTTGGCTGACGAGCCAGTCGATCACCACCCGCTCACGCGGCGTGATGGCCGGGAGGGTGACGTGCCCGCCCTCGCCTTGCAGTGGCACCCAGCCGCCATGCCCGTCGGGCAGCAGGCCGGACACGCCCAGGCCCGTGCCCGGGCCGATGAGGCCGATGGCCGATTCGGCCATGGGTGCGCCGCCACCCACCTGGCGCTTGTCGCTGGCTGGCAGGCCTGGCAAGGCCAGGGCCAGGGCGGTGAAGTCGTTGAGCACGGAGAGGTGTTGCAACCCCGCGGACTGGCGCAGCGCCTCGATGGAGAAGGACCAGTGGTGGTTGGTCATGCGCACCTGATCGCCCGTCACCGGGTTGGCGATGGCGATGGCGCCGACCTGAGGGCGCGGGCGGTCCAGCCCACCCAGGTAGGCCTGTATTGCTGCGTCGATGGTGGGGTAGTCGGCACAGGGCAGCGTACGTTGCGCCTCGATGGGCGCGCCAGGGCCGGCTTGCCAGGCAAAGCGTGCGTTGGTGCCGCCCACGTCGGCGAGCAGGCGCGGCAGGGAGTCGTCGGAACGGGTCATCTTGTCGGAAAAGTCAGGCGTAGCGCTTGTTCTGCAGGTTGGTCTTCATCTCGCGCAGCAGCGGCTGAAGGGTGGCCGTGCCGATGCGCAGCGCCAGGCAGGTGGCCAGGATGTCGATCACCAGCAGGTGCAGCAGGCGCGAGGTCATGGGGATGTACTGGTCGTAGAACTCGGTGTGGTCGGCGGCCAGGTGCAAGTCGGTGGTCAGCGCCAGCGGCGTTCGCGTTGCGGTGATGGCCACGGTGGTGGCACCGTGCTTGCGTGCAATGTCTGCGGCGTCGATCAGGTCGCGCGTGCGGCCGGAGTTGGAGATGATGATGGCGACGTCGCCCGGCTTGAGCAGCGCCGCGCTCATGACCTGCATGTGGCCGTCGCTGTAGGCCACAGAGTGCACACCCAGGCGGAAGAACTTGTGCTGCGCGTCCTGCGCGACGATGCCGGAGTTGCCCACGCCGTAGAACTCGATGCGGCGCCCGTCGCGGTAGGCCTTTTCGAGCGCATCCACCACCTTGCCGATGGCAACGTTGGAGGACTCGTTGCGGTACTTCAGGAAGGCAGCCACGGCGTTGTCAATGACCTTGACGGCCACGTCGGGCACCTTGTCCTGCGCGTCCACGCTGCGGTGGATGTAGGGCACGCCTTCGCTCACCGTGCCCGCAAGCTTGAGCTTGAAGTCGCTCAGGCCGTCATAGCCCATGCTGCGACAGAAGCGCACCACGGTGGGCTTGCTCACGTGCGCCATGGCGGCCAGCTCGCCCACCGGCAGTTGCGAGAACTGCCGGGGGTTCTTCAGCACCAGCTTGGCGACGCGCTGTTCGGCGGCGGGCAAGGTGGACAGGGAAGCCTGGATGCGTTCGAGCATGGTGGTCAACCCCTTTAACCGGTGTTGCGCAGACCTGCGGCAATGCCGTTGATGGAAATGTGGATGCCGCGCTTGACCTTTTCTTCCTGGCTGCCCGCGCGGTAGCGGCTGATGAGCTCGACCTGCAGGTGGTGCAGTGGGTCGATGTAGGGGAAGCGGTGCTCGATGGAGCGCGCCAGCGCACGGTTGTTGGCCAGACGCACCTCGGCGCCAGTGATGCGCTCCAGGGCTTCGTGCGTGCGGTGCCATTCGGCTTCGATCATGGCGAAGACCTTCTTGCGCAGCTTGCCGTCGGGCACCAGGTCGGCGTAGCGCGCGGCCAGCGACAGGTCGCTCTTGGCCAGCACCATGTCCATGTTGGACAGCAGCGCCTGGAAGAAGGGCCACTTGCGGTGCATCTGCTGCAGCAGTTCGGTGGCCTCGTCGTCGCCCATGTCCTTCATGAGGCCCTGCACCGCACTGCCAAAGCCGTACCAACCCGGCAGGGTTACGCGGCACTGGCCCCAGCTGAAGCCCCAGGGAATGGCGCGAAGGTCTTCGATGGCACGCGTGGCCTTGCGCGACGCCGGGCGCGAACCGATGTTGAGTTCAGCAATCTCGCGGATGGGCGTGGCGTTGAAGAAGTAGTCGGTGAAGCCGGGGGTCTCGTACACCAGCGCGCGGTAGGCGGCCATGCTGGCGCGAGAAAGCGTCTCGGCGGCCTGCAGGTACTTCACGGGCACGGGTTTGGTGGGGGGCAGCAGCGTGGCTTCCAGGGTGGCGGCTACCAGCGTTTCCAGGTTGCGCCGCCCGATGTCGGGGTTGGCGTACTTGGAGCCGATGACCTCGCCCTGCTCGGTCAGGCGGATCTGGCCGCGCACGGTGCCCGCGGGCTGCGCCAGGATGGCCTGGTAGCTCGGGCCGCCGCCGCGCCCCACGGTGCCGCCACGGCCATGGAACATGCGCATCTGGATGGGGAAGCCCAGGTCGTGTGAGAGCTGGTCGAACAGGGCCACCAGCGCCACTTCGGCGCGGTAGAGCTCCCAGTTGCTGGTGAAGATGCCGCCGTCCTTGTTGCTGTCGGAGT
>CAMLOF010000069.1 GCA_946481585.1 uncultured Macromonas sp.
TCGATTTCGTTGAGTGCGATTTCCAGTTCGTAGAGCTGGTCGTTGCGGGCCTCGTCCACGCGCGGGGCCTGGCTGGTGGGGCCGATGAAGAGCCCGCTGAACAGGTAGCTCAACGACGGGTGGTTGTGCCAGTAGGCGATGAGGCTGGCCAGCAGTTCGGGCTTGCGCAGGAAGGGCGAATCTGCCGGGGTGGCGCCGCCCAGCACGAAGTGGTTGCCGCCGCCGGTGCCGGTGTGGCGGCCGTCGGTCATGAACTTCTCGGCGCACAGGTGGGTGTGGTGTGCAGCGTCGTAGAGGAATTCGGTGTGTTCCACCAGCTCGCCCCAGTTGTGGGCGGGGTGGATGTTGACCTCGATGACGCCAGGGTCGGGCGTGACCTGCAGCATCTTCAGGCGCGGGTCGCGCGGCGGGGGGTAACCTTCCAGCACGACCTTGACGCCGAGTTTTTCGGCGGTGGCTTCGATGGCGGCGAGCAGGTCGAGGTAGTCTTCCAGCCGGGCCAGTGGCGGCATGAAGACGTAGAGGTGGCTGCTGGCGCCGCCGTGGCGCGTTTCGGCCTTGGGGCCGTTGGCGCGTTGCGGGTCGCGTGCTTCCACGCAGAGTGCAGTACGCGTGAGCCACGCGGCCGATTCGCCCCGGGCGGGGTAGCGCGCGCTCATGGGTTGGGCGGGGGCTGCGCCGGGCACGCCCAGGCCTGCCGGGTCGCCCTGCCAAACCGGGGTCTCGTCGCCATGCACGCCAAATTCACTGCTCTGCATGGAGACGGTGCCGCCTTCGGCAAAGCCCCCGCCCACCTGGTGCGGCGCGTACTGGCGCTTGAAGGCAGCGCCTTCGGGCAGGGCGTCGCGCGTGGCGGAGGGGTCCTGTTCGATGTGGTACGGGTAGTCTGACGCGGACACCCAGGGCAGGGAGTCCAGCGGCAGGCGGTAGCCCATGGGGGAGTCGCCGGGCACCAGGTACATGCGCTCGTCGCGGAAGAACCAGGGGCCGGTGCTCCAGCGGGTGCTGGTGGCGCCTATGCCGCTGCGCAGGCCTTTCTTGCCGCCGTTGGGCACGGCGTGGGCCTGCAGGGGCAGCACGTAGCCCACCGTGGCCTCCAAGCCTTGGCTGAACACGCGGCGCAGGCGCACGCGCTCCAGTTCGTCGCCCAGCTTGGCATCGAACGGGTCCACGTTGACGGGGAGCTTGCGTTCGCGCCAGAGGTAGTACCAGGTGTCCTCGAAGCCTGCGGTGATGTACTGGGTGGACAGGCCCAGCTTGCGTGCCAGCGCCTGCGTGAAGCGCTGCGCGTCTTCGGCGGTGTAGTGGGCCTCGTCGCGCTCGTCGGCGAACAGGCTGGGGTTGTGCCATACCGTCTCGCCATCGGCACGCCAGAACAGCGACAGGGCCCAGCGCGGCAACTGTTCGCCGGGGTACCACTTGCCCTGGCCCAGGTGCACGAAGCCGCCCGCGCCGTACTGCTGGCGCAGGCGGTGCAGCAGCTCGGTGGCGTAGTTGCGCTTGGTGGGGCCCAGGGCGTCGGTGTTCCATTCAGCGGCGTCACGGTCGCGCGTGGCCACAAAGGTGGGTTCGCCGCCCATGGTCAGGCGCACGTCGCCTTTCACCAGGTCTTGGTCCACCTGCTCGCCCAGGGCCTGGATGGCGGCCCATTGTTCATCGGTGTAGGGTTTGGTCACGCGGGGCGATTCGTACACCCGCGTGACCTGCATGTGGTGCTCGAACGAGACCTCGCATTCGTCCAGCGCGCCGTCGATGGGCGCGGCGCTGGAAGGCTGCGGCGTGCAGGCCAGCGGAATGTGCCCTTCACCGGCCAGCAGGCCGGAGGTCGGGTCGAGCCCGATCCAGCCCGCACCGGGCAGGAAGACTTCGCACCAGGCGTGCAGGTCGGTGAAGTCGGCCTCGGGGCCGCTGGGGCCGTCCACGGCTTTCACATCGGGTGTGAGCTGGATGAGGTAGCCCGAGACGAAGCGCGCCGCTAGCCCCATGTGGCGCAGCATCTGCACCAGCAGCCAGCCTGTGTCGCGACAGGAGCCGCTGGCTTTCTTCAGCGTTTCCTCCGGCGTCTGCACGCCCGGCTCCATGCGGATGGTGTAGGCAATGTCCTTTTGCAGCTGCTGGTTGATGGCTACCAGGAAGTCGATGGTGCGCTGCTCGCGCGTGTCCACGCGGTCCAGATACGCCTGCAACAGCGGGGTGGGCTTTTCCTTAACGAGGTAGGGGGCCAGCTCGGCCTGCAGGCTGGAGGCGTAGGTAAAGGGGAAATTTTCGGCAGACGGTTCGAGGAAGAAGTCGAACGGGTTGTAGACCGCCATTTCCACCACCAGGTCCACGGTGACCTTGAACTCCCGCATGGGCTCGGGAAAGACGAGGCGGGCCTGGTAGTTGGCGAACGGGTCCTGCTGCCAGTTGATGAAGTGCAGGGCGGGTTCGATCTTCTGCGAATACGACAGCACCTTGGTGCGGCTGTGCGGCGCAGGGCGCAAACGCACCACCTGAGGGCCGAGCTTGACGAGGCGGTCGTACCGATAATGGGTGACGTGATTCAGAGCGACATGGATGGCCATGTGGGGTCTTTCAGGGTCGGGACATCAGGGAGAAAAACGATGCTTGCGCGACCGTTCTGCCGGGTGGTGCTGTCCATCCTAGCAAGGAGTGCGCCACCCGGTATGACAAGGTGGTGTGAAACGGTGGAGCCGGGCCGGTGGGCGCACACCGGCTGACGCTATTGCTGCTTGCCAGCGTGACGGGTGCCTGGCTGCAGTTGCAGCAGGCTGGTTTGTGGCCGCTGTGGGCTTATGCCCTGTGCTTGCCGCTGGGTATGGTGGCCCTCGTTTTGGGCTGGCGCGCGCCGCCCCGGCTGGGGGCATGCCTGGTGGCATTGGGTGCAGCCGCCATGCTTTTTGGCCTGACAGGCACGCGCGCGGTGTGGCAAGCCGACCAGGTGTTGGCACCCGGACTGCAGGGGCAAGACATTGAGCTGACGGGCACCGTGGCGAGCCTGCCGCGCCGGGGCGAGCAGGGCTGGGCGTTCGACTTTGAGGTGCAGAGCGCCAGCAGCCACGGCCGCGATGTGACTGTGCCGCAGCGGGTGCGGCTTTCGTGGCGCACGGTGGACGACGAACCGGAGGCGACCAAGGTGCGGCCAGGGCAGCGCTGGCGCTGGACCGTGCGGCTGCGCCGCCCGCACGGCCTGTTCAACCCCCACGGCTTTGATGCCGAACTGTGGATGTGGGAGCAGGGATTGGGCGCCACAGGTTACGTCAAGGCAGGGCGAAAGGCAGCGCCGCCGCAATTGCTGGAACAGACCTGGGCCTACCCCATGGAGCAGGCACGCCAGCGGGCACGTGATGCCTTGCTGGCCCGGGTGGACGATGAGCGCGCCGCAGGTGTGATGGTGGCTTTGCTGGCAGGCGACCAGGCTTCCATCACGCAAGAAGACTGGAACACCTTTCGCCTGACGGGTGTGGCGCATTTGGTGAGCGTGTCGGGCACCCATGTGACGATGTTTGCCACCTTGGCAGTATGGCTGGTGGGCGGCCTGTGGCGCGTGCTGGCCGGGGTACGGCCAGCACTGCTGTGGCGTGTGCCTGTGCCAGTGGCTGCTGGGGCGGGTGGCGTGGCGTTGGCTGCGCTGTACGCGTTGTTCGCGGGTTGGGGTGTGCCTGCGCAACGTACGGTGCTGATGCTGGCCACCGTGGTGGCCCTGCGGTTGAGCGCCCGCCGCTGGCCGTGGCCCATGGTGTGGCTGCTGGCGATGAACGTGGTGGTGTGCCTGGACCCCTGGGCCCTATTGCAGCCGGGCTTTTGGCTGAGCTTTGTGGCGGTGGGGGTGCTGTTTGCGTCTGCCTGGAGCGTGATGGAGGGGGCGGGTGGCTGGCGCACCCGGCTGTGGGAGCTGCTGCGCACGCAGGCCGTGGTGACCGTGGCCCTGACGCCCCTGACGCTGCTGCTGTTTGGCCAGGTGTCGCTTGTGGGCCTGCTGGCCAACCTGGCCGCCATACCCTGGGTGACCTTGCTGGTGACGCCGCTGGCGATGCTGGGCGTGCTGCTGCCCTGGTTGTGGACGCTGGGCGCCTGGACCGTGCAAGCCATGCTGCACGTGTTGGAGGCCATGGCCGCCTGGCCGGGTGCGGCCATGGAGCGCGCTGCCCTGCCGCAGATTCTGGCCTTGTTGGCGGTGGCTGGTGGCGTGCTGCTGGTGTTGCGCTTGCCCTGGGGCTGGCGCGCATGGGGTGCCTTGCTGGCTTGGCCTGCGCTGGTGTACCAGCCGCCGCGCCCCCCGCAGGGCGGCTACGAAGCGCTGGCTGCCGACGTGGGGCAGGGCAGTGCCATCATCGTGCGCACCGCCACGCACACGCTGTTGTTCGACACCGGCCCGCCCATGGGCGCGCAGGCCGACACCGCGCAGCGCGTGCTGTTGCCCTGGCTGCGCGCCTTGGGCGATCGGCCCGGCATGGTGGTGGTCAGCCACGACGACATTGACCACAGCGGTGGCCTGCCCACCGTGGCCACAGCCTACCCGAAGGCCGAGTTCCGCGCCTCTTTTGACACCGGGGAGCGCACGCCCGCACCCGCCGTGCCATGCTTGGCGGGTGAGCGCTGGGTGTGGGACGGTGTGCCCTTCGAGTTCCTGCACCCGCAGGCTGGGGACGAGGCGCTGGGTTGGTCGGACAACGCCTTGTCTTGCGTGCTGCTGGTGGGTGAGGGCGACACGGCCACGTTGCTGACGGGTGACATTCCCATGGCGCAGGAGACACGCCTGGCATTGCAGCGGCCAGACCTGCGCGTAGCCTGGCTGGTGGCGGCGCACCACGGCAGCAAAACGTCGTCTGGTCCGGTGTGGCTGAACACCGTGCAGCCCAGGTGGGCTGTTGTGCAGGCGGGTTACCGCAACCGCTACGGGCACCCCGCGCCTGTGGTGGTGCGGCGCTTCGAGGCACGGGGAATCGAGTGGGTCAACACGGCAGATTGCGGCGCGGCCACGTGGCGCAGTTGGGCGCCAGCCAAGCCCGCGTGCCACCGTGACGCCGCCCGGCGTTATTGGAACGACCGGCCTGGCAGCGACGGTGACGAGGACGGCGAAGGGGAGTAGCCGGTCCATTCGCTGGCATCCATCAGGTAGACGCCGACGCGCGCCTGCTTGGCATGGTGCTTGGCCATGGCGGCGGCCGAGGCCACTTCCTCGGCGCGCTGGAAGCGCCCTGGGGCCACCGTCAGCACGCCCGCGCTCAAGGTGGTGCAGGGGTGGAAGCGTTCAATGCCATGGCGGTCTTCGGCCAGGATGCCGCCCGCCTCACGGGCGTTTTCGTCAAACAGTGTGAGCGCGCGGCGGTTGAACTGCTCCACCGCCGATTCGATGCGTTCTGCCCAGTCCATGCTCTGCATCAGCAGCACGAAGTCGTCGCCACCCACATGGCCCAGGAAGTCGCGGCGAGGGTCGCAGGCCGCTGCCAGACATTCGGCCTGCAGTCGGATCATTTCGTCGCCGCGCCAGTAACCGTAATGGTCGTTGTAGGCCTTGAAGTGGTTCAGGTCGGCGTAACAGGCCACAAAGTCCTGGGCGTTTTCCAGCAGGCGTTCAATGTGCAGGGTAATGGGTACGTTGCCCGGCAGGAAGGTGAGCGGGTTGGCGTGGCGCGCGGCTTCGATGCGGGCTTCGGTCACGGTGCGCACCAGTTGTTCGCCCGTGCCCAGGCCGAGGTAGCGGCCGCCCTCGGTGATGATGTAGCCCTCGGTGAGGTAGCGCTGGTCGGTGGAGGTGAGCACGCGGGTGAGCTGTTCGATGGGCGTGTGCACGTCTACCAGCAGCGGATTGAGGTTGGCGTGCAGCGTGCAGGGGCGGCGGCCGTAGAGGTCGCGGAAGTAGAGCTGCAGGTAGAGGTCCTGCACCGTCTTGCGAGAGATGAGGCCAACGGGCCGGTCGCCGTCGAGCAGGGCCACGGCGTGCAGGTCGTGGCGCTGGTTGAACAGGGTGGCTGCGTCGTCGTGCGTGGCCTGCACGCTCAGGGCGGGTGCCTCCTGCAGCAGTGCATGGGCCGTGAGCCCTCGGTTGCAGGCGTGGCGCTGCTCGGGCAGCACGGCAATTTCACGGGCGTGCAGCACTTCGAGTGCGGGCGCAGGAATGGCTTCGGCAGCCTCTTGGTTCGGGCGGCCCAGAAAGAAGCCCTGAACGTAGTGCAGGCCCAGGTCGCGCAGCACCATCAGCTCATCGGCATCTTCAACGCCTTCGGCGATCAGGCGTGAGCCGAAACTGTCGGACAGTTGCTGGATGGCGCGCAGCGTCTGCAGCTTATGGCTGCTCTGGTGCACGTTCTTGATGAAGTACTTGTCGATCTTGACGAATTCCGGGCGCAGTTCCGACCACAGCCGCAGGCTGGAGCGGCCGTCGCCAAAGTCGTCCAGCGCGAGCGAGCCGCCACTGCGGCGCAGCAGCGACAACGCCTCCTGGATGGCTTGGACGTCCTGTACGCGCTCGTGCTCGGTCAACTCCACCACCACGCAGGACAGCGGCAGCCCCGCCGAACGCGCCTGGCGGAATACCCGCTCCAGGCCGTCTTTCATGATGGCCTGGATCAGGGCTTCGGCGCTGAGGTTGACGAAAAGCCAACCACGCCCGGCACTGCGCCCCCAGTGCTGCAGGGCCAGTCGCAGGCATTCGAGTTCCAGCTCTATGGTGTGGCCTTCGCGCCGTGCGGCGCTGAAGAGCGCATCGGGGCTGTTCCACGGGCAGTGGGGCGGTGTGCGTATGAGGGCCTCGTGGCCAAACACCTTGCCGCCAGCCGTTTCAACGATGGGCTGGAAATGCGGCTGCAGCAGGTCGCGGCCCAGCAGCGCGCGCACGCTGGGGGTGTCGGCACTGTGGGGCATGGAAAGGATCTGGGCGGTCTGGGGCATGCGGAGCAGCGGTATTCGCTAAGGAGGACAGAGCGTATGTCGGTCTTGTGACGCTTCCGTGACGGCCACCCGAAACACTGCCCTGGCCCGCTAATTGCTAAGATGGTGTCGAGCCCCAAAAACAGCGAGCCCCGTATGAGCCGACCGACCTTCGACGAGATGTACGCTGCCCCGCAGCAGGTGCGAGAACACTACCTTTCCTACGCTCGCTGGCTCGCCCAGCAACCCGCCGAGCTGATGGCCGCGCGCCGGGAAGAAGCCGAGATGATCTTCCGCCGTGTCGGCATCACCTTCGCGGTGTATGGCGACAAGGACGAGGACGGCGCAGGCACCGAGCGCCTGATTCCCTTTGACCTGATTCCGCGCGTGATTCCCGCCCACGAATGGCGCAGCATGGAAAAGGGGCTGGTGCAGCGTGTCAACGCGCTCAACCGCTTCATCCACGACATCTACCACGGGCAAGAGATCCTCAAGGCGGGCATCGTGCCGCGCGAGCAGATCGAGAACAACGCGCAGTTCCGACGCGAGATGGTGGGCGTGGACGTGCCCGGTGGCGTGTATTCCCACATCTCGGGCATTGACATCGTGCGTGCCCCGGTGCCCGGCGGGCAGGGTGAGGCCGAGTACTACGTGCTGGAAGACAACCTGCGCGTGCCCAGCGGCGTGAGCTACATGCTGGAAGACCGCAAGATGATGATGCGGCTCTTCCCGGAACTGTTCAGCCAGAACCGCGTGGCCCCCGTTGCCCATTACCCCGACCTGCTGCTGGAGACGCTGCGCGCCGTGAGCCCGGCGCACACCGCCGAGCCCACCGTGGTGGTGCTTACCCCTGGCATGTACAACAGCGCCTACTTTGAACACGCATTCCTGGCGCAGCAGATGGGCGTGGAACTGGTAGAAGGCCAGGACCTGTTCGTGCGCGACGGCTTTGTCTACATGCGCACGACGCGCGGCCCCAAGCGGGTGGATGTGATCTACCGCCGTGTGGACGATGACTTCCTGGACCCGTCGGTGTTCCGCCCCAACTCCACGCTGGGCTGTGCCGGACTGCTGGACGTGTACCGCAAGGGCAACGTCACGCTGTGCAACGCCATTGGCACCGGGGTGGCGGACGACAAGTCCATCTACCCCTACGTTCCGCAGATGATCGAGTTCTACCTGGGTGAAAAACCCATTCTGAAGAACGTGCCCACCTACATGGGCCGCAAGCCCGACGACCTGAAGTACATCCTGGCCAATCTGAAGGACCTGGTGGTGAAGGAAGTGCACGGCGCCGGCGGCTACGGCATGCTGGTGGGGCCTGCCGCCACGCAGGCCGAGATCGAGGCCTTCCGCCAGGCGGTGCTGGCCAAGCCGGACGGCTACATCGCCCAGCCCACGCTGAGCCTGTCCACCTGCCCCACGTACGTGGAGTCTGGCGTGGCGCCGCGCCACATCGACCTGCGGCCCTTCGTGCTCAGCGGCAAGGAGGTGCAGATGGTGCCGGGGGGCCTGACGCGCGTGGCGTTGAAGGAAGGCTCTCTCGTCGTCAACTCGTCACAGGGTGGCGGTACAAAAGACACCTGGATTCTGGAAGCCTGAGGGGACACGAAAATGCTGTCGAGAACCGCTGATCACCTGTTCTGGATGTCGCGCTACACCGAGCGCGCCGAAAACACTGCCCGCATCCTGGATGTGAACTACCAGACCTCGCTGCTGCCACAGTCGGCTGCCGTGGCCCAGGTAGGCTGGGAAGGCCTGTTGCGCATCAGCGAGCTGATGCCCGCCTACCAGTACCAGTACGGTGAAGTCACGCCCAAGGACGTGCTGCACTTCATGGTGCGAGACGAGTCCAACCCGTCGAGCATTGTGTCGTGCCTGCGCGCTGCCCGCGAGAATGCCCGTGCCGTGCGTGGCGTGCTGACCACCGAGTTCTGGGAAACCCAGAACCAGACGTGGCTGGAACTGCAGCGCCTGCTCAAGAGCCGGTCGTTCGAGAAGGACCCATCGGAATTCTTCGAGTGGGTGAAGTTCCGCTCGCACCTGTCACGCGGGGTGGCGATTGGCACCATGCTGCGCGACGAGGCTTTCCACTTCTACCGCATGGGCACCTTCCTGGAGCGCGCAGACAACACGGCGCGGCTCATTGACGTGAAGTTCCACGCCGTGGAGTCAGACTTTTACGGCACCGCCAGCGAGGCCGACCAGGAGCTGGACTTCTACCACTGGAGCGCGATTCTGCGCAGCGTGAGTGCCTTTGAGGTGTACCGCAAGGTTTACCGCACGGTGATCACGCCTGAGCGCGTGGCGGAGCTGATGATCTTGCGTGCCGACATGCCGCGCAGCCTGCTGGCCTGCCTGAACGAGGTGGTGGTGAACCTGGAGGCGGTGAGCAACGACACCTCGGCCGAGACCGAGCGCCACGCGGGCAAGCTGCGGTCCGAGCTGGAATACGCGCGCATTGACGAGATTCTGTCCAACGGACTGCACGCATTCCTCACGCAGTTCCTGGACCGCGTGAACGAACTGGGCGGGCGGATCAGCCAGAACTTCCTGATGCCCGTGGCGGCCTGATTTCAGCCGCGCGGGCGGTAGACCTTTTGCAGCAGGCGCAAGAGGGTCACGCGCTCGCTGTCGGTCAGGTGGGTGATGGCTTCGCTTTCCAGCGAGGCAACCACCGCCTGCGCTTCGCCTTGCAGGCGCTGGCCCAGCTCGGTGAGGTGCAGCCCTTGGGCACGCCGGTCTGTGGGGTGTTCGCGCTTTTCCACCCAGCCCTGTTTTTCCATGGCCTTAATCATGCCGACCAGGTTGGGCGGCAGGATGTCAAGCGCGGCGCACAACTGGCGCGAGGTGATGCCTGGGTTGTGTGCGATGAGGGTGAGCACTGAAAAGTCCACCACGCGCAGGCCGAACGGGGCCATGCGGTCGAGGAACACAGCAATCACCGACAAGGCCGCGCGGCGCGCGTTGTAGCCGACCAGGCTTTCCAGGAAAGACGTGTCCACCTTGTCCACCGCCGTGTCGCTGGGCCGCGCGGGCGCGGGCGATGATGCAGCCTTCTTGCGCGCGGCAGTGGGGCGGCGGAACTGGGTGGTGGCGGTGGTCTGATCGGCCATCGGTGACAGGGCGTTCTGGTTGGGGTCAGGGGGTCACATGATACCGGCGGTGTGCCCACACAGCGTGAATGTGGCCCATTGCAGCGGTCATGCCAGGGCCTGTTCGACCATGCCTTGGCGCATGGCGCGTTCGGGCCAGACCCAGCGGGCAAAGGCGCGTGCACCTTTGGCTTGCTCGTGGGGCAGGGCGCAACGCTCCAGCCGCGCCCAGGCCCAGGCCATGAGCGCGAAGGTGACAATGCGGAGGAAGTCGCCAGCGACGGGGTAGAGCTTGCTGGCAGCGTCGGGCCCAGCGGAGCGGATGGTCTCCAGCAGTGCACGCAGTGCGGCCACGCCTTCGCGGGCGCGGTCATCTGCAGCGCCTGAAGGTGCCAGGTCGGCTCCGATGCGGTCAAGCAAAGCGCACATTCCGGCGCCCTGGTCGGCCAGCACCTTGCGCATGAGCAGGTCGATGGCCTGGATTTCGTTGGTGCCTTCGTAGATCATGGCCACGCGCGAATCGCGCACGATCTGTTCGATGCCCCATTCGCGCACGAAGCCGTGGCCGCCGAAGACCTGCAGGCAGTCGCTGGCGCCGTGGAAGGCCTGGTCCGTCCAGCTGGCTTTGAGCACAGGGGTGGCCAGGGCACACCACTGCTGGGCCTGCTGGCGGCGCGCGGCGTCGGGGTGGTGCTTGGCCACGTCCAGCTCAATGGCGGTGGCGTAGGCCAGCACGCGCCCGGCGTCCACCCAGGCGCGCTGCGTGTCCAGCAGGCGCTGCACGGCGGGGTGCTGGATGATGGGGTCTGCTGCCTGGGACGGATCGCGCGAGCCCGGCGCGCGCATCTGGCGGCGGTCATGCGCGTAGGCATTGGCCTTTTGCCAGGCGGCGTCGAGCAGGCCTACGCCCTGCAACGCCACGTGCACACGGGCGGCATTCATCATCAGGAACATGGCGTTGAGGCCCTTGCCATGTTCGCCCACCAGCCAGCCGATGGCTTCGTCAAAGCGCATCACGCAGGTGGGGCTGCCGTGCAGGCCCATCTTCTCTTCAATGCGCTCGCATTCAACCGCGCTGCGGCTGCCGTCTTCATAGAACTTGGGCACCAGGAACAGCGACAGGCCCTTGGGGCCGGGCGGGCTGTCGGGCAGGCGGGCCAGCACCAGGTGCACGATGTTGTCGGTGAGGTCGTGCTCGCCACCCGAGATGAAGATCTTGGTGCCGCTCAGGCGGTAGCTACCGTCGGCCTGCGGTACGGCCTTGGTACGCACCAGGCCCAGGTCGCTGCCTGCATGGGGTTCGGTCAGGCACATGGTGGACAGCCATTCGCCCGTGGCCACCTTCTCCAGGTAGCGCGCCTTGAGCTCGTCGCTGGCGTGGTGCTTGATGCATTCGTAGGCGCCGTGCAGCAGGCCGGGGGCCATGGTCCAGCCGTGGTTGGCGGCGCTGAGCCACTCGTACAGCACCATTTCCAGCACGGTGGGCAGGCCTTGGCCGCCGTCTTCTGGCGCGGCCGACAGGGCGGGCCAGCCGGCCTGCCAGAAGGCCTGGTAGGCGTCGCGAAAGCCCGGGGGCATGGTCACGCTGCCAGCCTTCCACTGCGCACCGATCTCGTCACCGTCGCGGTTGAGCGGGGCCACCACTTCGCCCGCGAACTTGCCGGCCTCTTCCAGCACCTGGCGCATCAGGTCGGGGTCGGCGTTTTCGGCCAAGGCGGGCAGTTGGGCCAGTTGCTCATGGGCCTGCAGCACGTCAAAGAGGATGAAGCCGGCGTCACCGGCGCTGGGAAGGTAGGCGTTCATGGGGGGCAGGAGTCAGTCTTGTTTTCTGGCGGTGCCGAGGTAGGTCTCGATCACGCGTGGGTCGTTGGCCAGTTCGTTGGCCGGGCCCTGTGCGCCGAGTTCGCCCATTTCCAGGACGTAGCCGTGGTCGGCCACCTGCAGCGCCGCACGGGCGTTCTGCTCCACCAGCACAATGGTCACGCCGGTCTGGCGCAGCGTGTGGATGATGGAGAAGATTTCCTTGACGATCAGCGGGGCCAGGCCCAGGCTGGGTTCGTCGAGCATGAGGAGGTCGGGGCGCGCCATGAGCGCGCGGCCCACCGCCAGCATCTGCCGTTCACCGCCCGACAGGGTGCCCGCCAGTTGAACGCGGCGCTCCTTCAGGCGCGGGAAGAGGCTGTACACGTCGTCCAGCCGGGCGCGCCACTGGGCGTTGCCCATGCGCATCTGCCGGAAGCCGCC
>CAMLOF010000070.1 GCA_946481585.1 uncultured Macromonas sp.
TGCGCACGAAGGGCACCATCACCTGCACGTTGGTCAGGCCCATGTCCTCGCGCACACGCTTGAGCGCCTCGCACTCCATGGCAAAGGCTTCGCCGAAATCGTCGCTGATGTAGCGAGCCGCACCACGGAAACCCAGCATGGGGTTTTCCTCGTCAGGCTCGTAGCGGCTGCCGCCTACCAGCTTGCGGTATTCGTTGCTCTTGAAATCGGACAGACGCACGATGACTGGCTTGGGCCAGAAGGCGGCGGCAATGGTGGCCACGCCTTCGGCCACCTTGTCCACGTAGAACGCACGCGGGCTGGCATGGCCACGGGCCACGGACTCGACGGCCTTCTTCAGGTCGGCGTCCACCTGGGGGTAGTCCAGAATGGCCTTGGGGTGCACACCGATGTTGTTGTTGATGATGAATTCCAGACGCGCCAGGCCGACGCCGCCGTTGGGGATCTGTGCGAAGTCGAAGGCGAGCTGCGGGTTGCCCACGTTCATCATGATCTTGACGTCGAGCTCAGGCATGGCGCCGCGCTTGACTTCGGTGACCTCGGTTTCCAGCAGGCCATCGTAGATGTTGCCGGTATCGCCCTCGGCGCAGCTCACGGTGACGAGGGTGCCGTCCTTGAGCGTGTCGGTGGCGTTGCCGCAACCCACCACGGCGGGAATGCCCAGTTCACGCGCGATGATGGCCGCGTGGCAGGTTCGCCCGCCACGGTTGGTGACGATGGCGCTGGCGCGCTTCATCACGGGCTCCCAGTTGGGGTCGGTCATGTCGGTGACGAGCACGTCGCCGGGCTGGACCTTGTCCATCTCGGAGATGTTGTGCACCAGGCGCACCGGGCCTGTGCCGACCTTCTGACCAATCGCGCGGCCAGAGGCCAGCACGGTACCCGTTCCCTTGAGCTTGTAGCGCATCTCCACCTGGCCTGCGGCCTGGCTCTTCACAGTCTCGGGGCGGGCCTGCAGGATGTAAAGCTGGCCGTCGTTGCCGTCCTTGCCCCATTCGATGTCCATGGGGCGGCCGTAGTGCTGTTCGATCACGACAGCGTACTTGGCCAGTTCGCGCACGTCGGCGTCGGTCAGGCTGTAGCGGTTGCGCTGCTCCACCGGCACGTCAATGGTTTTGACGAGCTTTTTGGTGGCAGCCTTTTCCTCGGGCGTGCTGAAGACCATCTGGATCAGCTTGGAGCCCAAGTTGCGGCGGATGAGCGCCTGCTTCCCCGCCTTGAGCATGGGCTTGTGCACGTAGAACTCGTCAGGGTTCACCGCGCCCTGCACCACCGTTTCGCCCAGGCCGTAGCTGGAGGTGATGAAAACAACATCTTCAAAGCCGCTTTCGGTGTCGATGGTGAACATCACGCCAGCGGCGCCCAGGTCGGAGCGCACCATGCGCTGGATACCGGCAGACAGGGCCACTTCAGAGTGGGTGAAGCCCTTGTGCACGCGGTAGCTGATGGCGCGGTCGTTGTAGAGGCTGGCAAAGACTTCCTTGATCTTGTGCAGCACTTCCTCGATGCCATGCACGTTCAGGAAGGTTTCCTGCTGACCGGCAAAAGATGCGTCAGGCAGGTCTTCAGCCGTGGCAGATGAACGCACGGCGTAGGTGGCGGTGGTGCTGTCGCCGTTGAGGGTGGCGTAGCCTTCACGGATGGCTTGTTCCAGATCGGCCGGGAATGGCTGGGCTTCGACCATGGCACGGATCTCGGCGCCGACTTCGGCCAGGGCGCGCACGTCTTCGGTGTCGAGAGCGGCCAGTTTGGCGTGGATGCGCTCGTCCAGGCCGTCGGCCTTGAGGAACTCGCGGAACGCGTGCGCCGTGGTGGCAAAGCCCGTGGGCACCCGCACGCCTTGCGGCAGTTGCGAGATCATCTCGCCGAGGCTGGCATTCTTGCCGCCGACGGCTTCGACGTCGCTCATTCTGAGTTGTTCAAAGGGCACGACCAAAGCGGTCGGGCTGAACAGTTGGGACATGGTAGGACTCCTAAGTTAAAAAACCGGGAGCCACCCCGCCACCACCACCCCGATCGTTGTTGTGTTCTGGGAGGTGCCGGAAGCCAGGCGACAAATCTGGATAATGGGCGAGATTGTAGGTCCTTGGCTACCAGACACCATGCCCCACCGCACCGCCTTCTTCATTTCCGATGGCACCGGCATCACCGCCGAAACGTTTGCCAAGGCCATATTGGCGCAATTCGAGATCAACCCCAAGCGGGTACGCCTGCCCTTTGTGGACGACGCGGACAAGGCCTGGCAGGCCGTGCGGCAGATCAACCACGCCGCCGATGTTGACGGCGTGCGCCCGCTGGTCTTCACGACCGTGGTGAACATGGAAGTGCTGGCCGTGCTGCGGGCAGAGTGCAAGGGCATGCTGATCGACATGTTCGGCACGTTCATTTCGCCGCTGGAGCACGAACTGGGCATGAAGTCCAACCACCGCGTGGGGCGCTTTTCGGACGTGTCCAAGAGTCAGGAGTACCACGACCGGATCGAGGCCATCAACTTTGCGCTGGAACACGACGACGGCCAGACGAACAACAATCTGGAACTGTCGGACGTGATTCTGGTGGGGGTGAGCCGCAGCGGCAAGACGCCGACTTCCCTCTACCTGGCCATGCAGTTCGGGCTGAAGGCGTCGAACTACCCGCTCATACCTGACGACTTTGAACGCCGCCAGCTGCCGCCGCCGCTGGTGCCCTTCAAGAAGAAGCTGTTTGGGTTGACCATCCAGCCCGAGCGGCTGAGTGAAATCCGCAACGAACGCCGCCCGAATTCGCGCTATGCCAGCTTGCAGAACTGCCGGTACGAGGTGTCGGAGGCCGAGGCCATGATGCGTCGAGCGGGCATACGCACACTGTCAACCACGACCAAGTCGATCGAAGAGATCGCCACCATCATCCGCCAGGAACTCAACCTGGAGTGAGTCACATTGCGCCCGGACGGGCGTGCACTGGCGAACGGTAGAAGTGCAGGATGCGCTGGACGTAGTTCTGCGTTTCGGCGTAGGGGGGCACCCCACCGTGCTTTTCCACGGCACCCTCGCCAGCGTTGTAGGCGGCGGAGGCCAGCGCCACGTTGCCATTGAAACGTTCCAGCAACCAGCGCAGGTAGGCCAGGCCGCCACGCACGTTCTGCTCGGGGTCGAAGGCGTTGCGTACGCCAAAACGTGCTGCCGTGTCGGGAATGAGCTGCATCAGCCCCTGTGCATTTTTTGGTGATACGGCTGAAGGATCGAGGTTCGACTCTGCACGGGCAATGGCGAGAGCAAGGCGGTAGTCCACGTCAAACCGAGGCGCCAGGCGGCGTATCAACTGCGCATGGCGTTGTTTGTCGCGGGGCAGCGCCAGCATGTACCGATCAACGACTTCTACCGGCACGACGAGCGGAATCGCCTCCCGGACCTCGAAGGCCGGCGCCGCGCCGGTGAGCAGGCAGTCTGGCAAATCTTCGGCAGATGGCTGATCGGCCAGTACAAGACGCGCTTTCTCGTGACCCCGCTGCGCGGCCAAAGCCAGCATGGCCCTGCCCTGCGATTGCCCATCCTGATCGTGGCGCTCCAAGAATACGCGCCCCAGCCTGTATTGCGCTTCCACGCTTCCGAAACGCGCAGCTGCGCAGTATTTGGCTGCGGCCAGAAGCGGCTTCTTGGCGATCTGGGCGGCGTACCCGTCTTCAATGAGCCGCGAGAGGGCCGGAGGCTCGTCCGTCCACTCAGGTGAGCTGTCCACAGGAAGTTCAGACGCCCACACAGCGCTGCCCGCCAGCAAGCATGCCAGTCGAACAACGTGATGGAACGGCTTGCTGGAGCTCATGGGCACTTGTTTGTGTGGAATCGACCCACCATTTTGCCTCGGGACAAACCCTTAAACAAGTGCCTGCACCTCAAGCTCACCTCTTGAAAAGCACCTTAAATCAACTTATTTGATAATTATTTTGATATTTTCGGCATTATGTAAGTTATTGTTGGAAACATGTCAGAAGAGGGTCAGCGACGGTCTGGATAGTCCAACTGCCGCCCTGCCAATGTGGGGCGCCATTTCATAACCTGAGGAGACCCACCCATGGCTCATGCCGCACCCCGGCCGATGACCGCAGAAGAGAAGAAAGTGATCTTCGCTTCTTCGCTAGGCACCGTTTTCGAGTGGTACGACTTCTACCTGTATGGTTCGCTGGCCGCGATCATTGCGAAGCAGTTCTTCGCAGGTCTGGACCCGACATCCGCCTTCATCTTCGCGTTGCTGGCGTTCGCGGCAGGCTTCATCGTTCGCCCTTTCGGCGCGCTGGTGTTCGGTCGTCTGGGCGACATGATCGGCCGAAAGTACACCTTCCTCGTCACGATTCTTCTGATGGGTGGCTCGACGTTCATCGTCGGTATCCTCCCGAACTACGCCACGATTGGCGTGGCGGCACCTGTCCTGTTGATCGTGCTGCGCATGCTGCAAGGCCTTGCGCTTGGCGGTGAGTACGGCGGTGCAGCCACGTATGTGGCCGAACACGCCCCCCACGGCAAACGCGGCGCCTACACGGCATGGATCCAGACCACGGCAACCCTGGGCCTGTTCCTGTCCCTGATCGTGATTCTGAGCACCCGCACCATCATCGGCGAAGAAGCCTTTGCCGATTGGGGCTGGCGCGTTCCGTTCATCCTGTCGATCGCTCTGCTGGGCATTTCCGTCTGGATTCGCCTGAGCATGAACGAGTCTCCGGCCTTCAAGAAAATGAAGGAAGAAGGCAAGACCTCGAAGGCCCCCTTGGCGGAGTCTTTCGGCCAGTGGAAAAACCTGAAGATTGTGATCCTGGCACTGCTGGGTCTGGTGGCCGGTCAGGCTGTGGTCTGGTACTCGGGCCAGTTCTACGCTCTGTTCTTCCTGACCAGCGTCCTCAAAGTGGATGGCTCCACAGCCAACCTGCTGATCGCAGCGTCGCTGATCATCGGCACCCCGTTCTTCGTGGTGTTCGGCAGCCTGTCTGACAAGATTGGCCGCAAGCCTGTGATCCTGGCTGGCTTGCTGCTGGCTTGCGTGACGTACTTCCCGTTGTTCGAAGCCTTGACCAAAGCCGCCAACCCGGCTCTGGCAGAGGCCCAGGCAAAGACGAAGATCGTGGTGACGGCCAGCGCTGGTGACTGCTCCTTCCAGGGCAATCCGGTGGCACGCGAGATCGACTTCAAGAAGTCTTGCGATATCGCCAAACGCTTCCTGGCTCAGAACTCCGTGAGCTACGACAACGTGGTTGCTGCAACGCCCGGCCCGGCTACCGTGTCCATCGGCGACAAGGTCATCACCGCTCCCGCTGCCACCGTGGTGAACAGCAAGTTTGACGATGCTTCCAAAGCTGCCATGGACGCCTTCAAGAAGGAAGTCAAGGACGCTTTGACCGCAGCAGGTTATCCGGCCAAGGCCGATCCTGCCAAGCTCAACAAGCCTGTGATCATCGCCATCCTGACTGTTCTGGTGATCTACGTGACCATGGTGTACGGTCCGATTGCCGCCATGCTGGTGGAACTGTTCCCGACCCGGATCCGCTACACCTCCATGAGCCTGCCCTACCACATCGGCAACGGTTGGTTCGGCGGTCTGATGCCCACGATCGCCTTCGCGATGGTGGCTCAGAACGGCAACATGTACTACGGTCTGTGGTATCCCATCGTGATCGCTGCCGCCACTTTCGTGATCGGTCTGCTGTTCGTGCGTGAAACCAAGGACGTGGACATCTACGCCGACGACTGATGCGTCGTCAGAGTGCCGGGCGTGCCCCGGCACTCAAACCAGGATCTTTACCCTAGAGGATCCTGGTTTGAGTCGGATATCAATTGGAGTTTGATCATGTGGAAAATCGTTGTGGGCTTTGTGCTTTTCGCCGCTCTGTCTCTGTTCGTCATCATGAAAGGTGGCGACAACCTTGACATGAGTGGAGAGAAGCATGGGGTGGAAACCACTCATGAGGAGCCCAAGCCTGCAGCAGCTCCCGCAACCGAAGCGCCTGCGCAGAAACCCTGATTTTTTCGAATATGGGTTGGCCGGTGTGCGGCGAAGGCACACCGGCTTTTTTTATGGCTGATGCTTCAGATGAAATCGGCCTCGGGCTGGCTCTCGCCGCCATGCAGCCACTTGAACGGCAAACTGGCCTTGACGAGCATGACCGAACAGGGGGCATGCATGGCCACCTTCACAGGCACGGTGGCCACGAAACGCTGCAACTGCAGACCATGCGTGGCCGCGCCAATGACGATCAGGGTCACGTGGTTGCCCCTCGCATAGCTGAGCAACGCGTCTGCCACATCCCCGGATTCGAGCACGTGAAACGACACACGATGCACCCCCAGTTCCAGCGGCTTGGCCCAGTTCTGCAGCATGGTCAGGTAACGGCGCTGCGCAGTGGTCTCACTGCGCGCGCTGTCCGTGCTGCTGGTGGAACCCGGTGAGATCACCGTAACGACTGCGAGCCTGGCGCCCGGCAACTGCCCCAGGCTGCGCTGAACGGCCTGCCGCAGCGAGTACAGCGTGGCGTCGGTGACGTCCCAATGCGGCACCGCCACCATCACGATGGGAACCTCGCTGATCTGCCGTTCGGGCAAAGGACTGGGCCGGTAATGCATGCCGGCTGCCTTGATCCAGCGTCGCAAGTGCTCGCGAAAGCGCGTGCCCTTGGTGTCGAGGCCGCGCGGGGTGACCGTGATCTGGTCGTGGTGACTGAGGTCGAACGCCAGGTGGGCTGCCGATGGGTAGCGCTTGGCGGCCTCAGGCTCCAGGCATTTCAGAATGACCTCTTGCAGCCACGCTGGCAAGTCCGGCCTGTGTCTGCGCGGGGGCACAGGGTCCATCCACAGGCGCTGGCGCAGCCCGCCACGGGTACTGGGTTCACCAAAGGGCAGCTCAGCGGTCGCCATCTGGTACAGCATGACGCCTATGGCGAAAATGTCGCTGCGCGGATCCCCCCGGATGCCGACCACCTGCTCCGGGGCAATCCAGACGGGTGAACCCACGGCTTGACGCAGCTCTTCGGCCAACAGGTCGGGGTAATGAGCATGACACGACAAGCCGAAATCAAGGAGCACGGCCTCGCCCACCTCGTTGGGGTTACCGGTGCTGCGGTACAGCACGTTGGCGGGTTTGAGGTCCAGGTGGCAGACGTTCTGCACGTGCAGGCTGTGCGCCGCACGGGCCAGCTCGGCCCCCAGGCGGGCGATCAAGGTGGGGGCCAGCGGTTCTTCTGGCTTCAGCCAGTGGTCAAGGGTATGGCCGTGGACGTACTCCATGACAAGGTAGGGCAGCGTCTGCAGATCACCCGCGGCCACGAAACGGGGAACGTGGGGGCCTGTGAGCGCAGGCAGGATCTGCGCCTCCACCTCGAAGCTGACGATGTTTTCCGCGCCATCCCCGGCCGTCATCCGCGGAATCTTCATGACCATGTCGAAACCGGGTGAGCGCGCTCCATCCTGCTCGCCGTCTGCGGCATATTCGACCCGGTAGATGTGGGCCATGCCTCCCGCGTGCACACACTCCCTGATGACAAAGCCATCGATCCGATGGCCGGGTTCCAAGAGCTTCACCGCCCCTCCTCCAAACGATCGGCCAGGAAAGCGGGTAAGCCCGCACGGCGGATGGCCTGCGCCGCCGCGTGGGTGTCGTACGCAACGCGATGGAAGGTCACGCGGTGTTTGTCTGTTTCGTAGATGGCGTACATGGCCCTGGGGTCGCCGTCTCGAGGTTGACCGACCGAACCAACGGTGACCACGCACGGCCGACGGCCGGGCATGGGAACGGCAACGGAAGGCGTAGGCGTGAAGCACATGACACTCCGGCCGGTGCCTGGGTAGTACATGGTCTGTCTGTGGACATGCCCGACGAAGACGTGGTTTGCGCTTGACCGGCTGGCGGCCTCCAGGCAGCGGTCTGCGGTGCGCTCGTCATCCACGTAGATCCACTGCGCGGGCCGGTCAGCACTGGCATGCACGAGCAGCAGGTGCTTTTCCTGCACCGACAGCGGAAGACTGGCCAAAAAAGCCCGCTGAGTCGCCGAGAGCTGCGAATGCGTCCAGACCGCCGTGCTGGCCCCGGCTTTGCCGGTATCGGCAGGCGGGGTGACCGCCATGTCGTCATGGTTGCCGCGCAGAACCACGGCCCCCTGCGCTGCCAGGGCCATCAGCGTGTCAACGGTCCAGGCAGGGTCGGCGCCGTAACCCACGAGGTCCCCCAGGATGGCGTAGCGTTGCGCTCCCTGAGCCTGCGCGTGCGCCAGGCAAGCCTCCAGAGCTTGCCGGTTGGCATGGAGGTCCGACAACAAAGCGAGCTTCATCCTGTCTCCGGAATCGGTATGTCCGGATCATGATACCCCCGCCTTATGCGAACCTTGCGAGCCAGGATGGTCAGCGCCCCGCAGGCGCGGGGGTGGCTTCAGACACTGTTTTGCTGCTGACACCAGCGGACTCGAAACTGGCCATCTCGCGCAGAATGGCGCACGCGGACACCAGCAGCGGCCACGCCAGCGCAGCCCCCGAGCCTTCGCCCAGGCGCAGCCCCAGGTCCAGCAGCGGTTGTGCCTTGAGGTGCGCGAGCAGCAGCGCGTGCCCGCGCTCGCCCGACTGGTGGGCGAACACGCAGCGCTGCAGCACGTGTGGCTGCAGCTTTGACGCCACCAGTACGGCGGCAGTGGCAATGAAGCCGTCCACGACGATGACGCGCCGCTCGGACGCGGCCTGCAACACCGCACCGGCCATGGAAGCGATCTCGAACCCGCCGAAGGCCGCAAGCGCGTCCAGCGGCTCCGTGGCGTTGCTGTGGCGCTGCAGCACCTCACGCAGGATGGTGATCTTGCGCTGCACCGCTGGTGCGTCAAGGCCAGTGCCTGCGCCGGTGCAATCCACAATGTCCAGGCCCGCCAGGCGCGCCATGAGCAGTGACGCTGCCGAGGTATTGCCTATGCCCATTTCGCCCAGCAGCAGCGTGTTGCCGGGGAGTTGCCGCACCAGCTCGGCACCATTGGCCAGTGCCTGCGCGCATTGCGCGGCAGTCATGGCGGGCTGCTCGGAGGCATCTGCCGTGCCATGCGCCACCTTGCGCTGGTGCAGGCCGTCTCGGGGTGCGAAGTCGTGGCGCACGCCGCAGTCCATCACCGTCAGACCAATGCCATGCTGGCGTGCCAGCACGCTCACCGCCGCGCCACCGGCCAGAAAGTTTTCAACCATCTGCCAGGTCACGTCGCTGGGGTAGGCAGAGACGCCCTTTGCGGCGAGGCCGTGGTCACCCGCGAACACCACCAGTTGGGGGTTGGTCAGCGCGGGAGCTTCCGTGCCCTGGATGGCGCCCAAGCGCAGCGCCAGCGACTCCAGGCGCCCAAGCGACCCGAGTGGCTTGGTCTTCTGGTCAATCTTGTGTTGAAGCGCTTGCTCCAGCTGGGGGTTGGTGATGTCTGGGATCGAGGGGATCTGGAAGGTCATACAGGGCTCCGGTGCGGCTGTGAATGAGGTCAGTTGCTGATGAGTTCGTCGAGCACACCAGGGGCGGTGTGCTGGGCAAGAAAGTCGGCGAGGTGGTTGAACACGCCATCCAGCGTGGGCGCGCTGGCGCCAAACAGTGCTTGCAGCACGGCGGGGTCTTCAAACAAGCCGTGCAGGTACAAGCCCAGCACGTTGCCCGCTTCGTTCTGCCAGGCCAGGCCGGGCAGCACCTCGTGCGCCTTCACCCCCTGGGCCACCATGGCCGGGTGCAGGGCCGTCTGCCCGTGGTGGATTTCGTAACCGCTGACGGCCACGCCATCCAGAGCGGCCCAAGGGCCGCCATGCACCGACAGGCGGCCATGGCTGGGTTGTACGGTTTTGTCTTGCGCGAACGCTGTGACCAGGGGCAACAGGCCCAGGCCCGGCGCGTTGCTGGATTCAATAGACTCAACGCCGTGGGTGTCGATGAGCGCCTCACCCAGCATCTGCAAACCACCGCAGATGCCGAGCACCGCCCCACCCTTTTCGGCATGGGCAGACACCGCCTGGTCCAGCCCCTGGGCGCGCAACCAGGCCAGATCGGAACCCGTGTGCTTGCTGCCGGGCAGAACGATCCAGTCAGCATGGGCCACATCTGCCGGGCTGCGTGCCCACACCAGGCGCACACCGGGTACGTTCTTCAGCGCCTGGAATTCGTCGAGGTTGCTGATGCGCGGGTACGCCACCACGGCCACGGTCAGGCGCAAGGCCCCGGCGGTGTGGGTGCGGTCGTCGAACACGCCGTCTTCTTCCGGCAGGCCATGGCCGTAGAACATGGGCAAGGTGGCCACGGTGGGCACACCGGTCAGATCCTGCAACATCTGCGGGGCAGGCGCGAGCAGGCTGGCGTCTCCCCGGAACTTGTTGAGAACAAAGCCGCCTATCAGCTGCCGCTCCTCGGCAGGCAACAAGGCCCAGGTGCCGTACAGGTGGGCAAAGGCGCCGCCCCGGTCGATGTCGCTGACCAGCAAGCAGCGTGCGCCGGCGTGGCGCGCCACGCGCATGTTGACGATGTCGCTGGCGTGAAGGTTGATTTCGGCGGGGGAGCCTGCACCCTCGATGACGACCACATCGTGGCTGTCTCGCAGTTCGTCGAGTGCCTGGCGGATGTGCGGCCACACGTGTTCGCTGCGCCCACGCCAGGGCATGGCGGTGAGTTCAGGGTGAACCTGCCCCAGCAACACCACCTGGCTGCGGGTGTCTGCCTCGGGCTTGAGCAGCAGCGGGTTCATGCGAACGTCAGGCATGGCGCGAGCCGCCAAAGCCTGAAAGTACTGTGCGGAGCCGATCTCGCCCCACTCGAAAGCATCACCCCTGCGCTGGCCTGCGACGACACGGGCGTTGTTGCTCATGTTTTGCGCCTTGAAGGGCGCCACCTTGAGACCTTGGCGCGCGTAGTGGCGGCAAAGAGCGGTGGTGAGCCAACTCTTGCCTGCGCCGCTGGTGGTGCCCAGCACCATGATGCATTTGGCGGTCATGTTCTGTGTTGTGCAGAGGAGGTTGGTGCGGCGGCGCCTTGCAAGGCCGCCGCCAGGGCTTGCTGCGCCACGGGCGCCTGCACGCTCAGGCGCCAGTAACCGGGCAGGCCGAAAGATGTGGCGTCACGCAGCTTGATACCCTGGCTGCGCAGGGCGTCAGGGTCAATCGGCTCTGGTGGCCGGGCGCAGAAGAAGTTGGCATGGCTGGGCAGACAAGACCAGCCCAAAGTTTCCAGGGCTTCCCGCTGACTCACACGCCAGCGCCGCAACACGTCGCGCGACGCGGCAAGCCAGCGTTGCACTGCGGGGAGCGTCCAGGCTTGCAGCATGGCCACGGCATGGGCACCGAGCGGCCAGGACGGCCCCAGGGATTCGAGCTGGCGGGCATCTGCCTCCGCCCTGGCGGGCGCAATCAGGTAAGCGCCGCGCACGCCCGTCAGGCCTAGGGCCTTGTTGGGGGTCCACAACTGCCACACCTGTTGCAATTCACTGGCGCTCAGTGACGGCTGACCATCCAGCCGCAGCGGTTCGTAGGCGCGGTCCAGCACGGTCACGCCCGTCTGTTCGGCGTTGGCATGCGGCTGCCACGCCTGCCCCAACGGGCTGCTGGGCTCGCAGCCCCAACGCAAGTCAGCCTCTCCGCCGACCTGCACGGCCATGCCCCAGGCCTGGGCCAGTTGGGCGTAGTCCCCATAGGCATGCTCCGGCACGCTGGCCCGCTGTCCGCCGCGCCTGGCCACCCAGGCCGTGATGCGCGCAATGGCCTCGCTGCCACTGGCGGCAAGAACAATGCGCTCCGCAGCAACGCCATGGAATTCCGCCAGGGCCGCGCGAAGGCTGGCGTATGTCGGGTCCGGGTAATGCGTGGGCTCTACAGCGCGCACGGCTTCCAGCGCCATGGTGCAAGGTCCGCAGGCGTTGGCGTTCGTGGAAAAGTCCCAGGCGGGAACGCCCAAAGCGTCGGGGCCACCGTGCACACGGCTCATGACTAGGTTCCTATCCAAATGCTCAAAGGGGCGAGTATGCACAGCGCAGCAAGCCACCCCACCACACGGCCCGCCAACCTGATTGCCTGCCCCACATGCGCAGGTCCAGGCTGCACACCATTGGCGTTGAGCACATAAACCCCGGGCTTGCCCAGGCGCACGCCCAGCGCCAGCGCCATGGTGGCCATGGGCCAACCGCCGTTGGGCGAAGGTGTAGCTGC
>CAMLOF010000071.1 GCA_946481585.1 uncultured Macromonas sp.
ACGCACAGGTGCGCCATCACGTAGTAATGGATGAGGTTGCGCTCCAGCGAGGCCACGAAGGCATCGCGCCCCGCGTCCAACCCCACGCCGTCGTTGACACCCGCGTTGTTGACCAGGCCATCGATGTGCCCGAAGGTCTGCACCGTGCGTTCCACGGCGGCGCGGCACGCGGCCTCGTCGCTCAACTCGGTCTGCACGAACAGGTAGGGGGCCTTCAGCGCCTCCAGCTGTTCCACGAACTCGGCGCTCAGGGGACTTTTGCCCAGGATGACGGGAATGGCGCCTTCCTGCGCCAGCGTGAGCGAGATGGCCGCGCCTATGCCGCTGCCGCCCCCGGTGACGATGACCACTTTGTCTTTCAGATGCAGATCCATGATTGCCTTTGATGAATGTTCACGCGGCTGGCACGTCCAGCCCATAGCAGCGGATGGCGTTGCCCGCCCAGAATGCGGCCTGTTCGGTGGCGTCCAGGCGGCTGTCCGCCCATTCCTGCACCAGGCCATGCACCACGCCATAACCCGCTGCGAGCAGGCACACTGGCCAGTCCGAGCCGAACATCAGCCTTCCAGGGCCGAACATCGCCAGCGCCAGGTCGAAGCAGGCGTGGATGTTGAGCCGGTCTTCGGACGACAGGCCCTTGCCTGCTTGCCACCCGGTCTCGGTCACCAGGCCAGAGAGCTTGCACATCACGTGCGGCATGGCGGCCAGTTCGGCCAATCCACGCGCCCAGGTGATGGACGAAGCGGTATCCCCCGCGCGCCAGTTGCGCAACGCGGGTTTGCCCACGTGGTCCAGCACCAGCCAGTGCTCGTCATGGCGGGCGCAAAACGCCATCACCTGTGGCAACTGGTGCTCGAACACCAGCACGTCATAGACGCAGCCCAGCCGCTGCAACACGCGCATGCCCGCGTTGTGCGCTCGATCGTTGACCCAGGCGGGTACGTCGGGCTCGTCCTGCAGGATGTGTCGCAAACCCTTGAACGCCGGGTGCCGTTTCCATTGCAACAACCGGTCTTCCAGGTCTGGGGCGGCCATGTCGGCCCAGCCCACCACACCCAGCACCTCGGGGTTCTGGTCGGCCAGCGTCAGCAGAAAATCGGTCTCGTCAGGGGTGGTGCGCGCTTGCACCGCCACCACACCGGTGATACCCGCCGCACGCATGTCCGGCGTCACGTCGGCAGGCAGGCAGTCGCGCCGCAGCGCAGGCATGTTGTCGCTGATCCAGGGGAACTCGTCTGCCCGGTAGTGCCAGCTGTGCTGGTGGGTGTCGATCTTCATGGCCGTGGCCTGAATTCGTACCGCGCCAGCGATTCGGGCTTCATCTCTATCGAGAAGCCCGGCGCCTTGGGCGGCATGTAGGCCGCCCCCTCAATCACGCAGGGTTCCTTGAAGTGCTCGTGCAGGTGATCGACGAACTCGATGACGCGGCCCTCGCGCGTACCCGCAATGCACAGGTAGTCGATCATCGACAGGTGCTGCACGTACTCGCACAGGCCCACGCCGCCCGCGTGCGGGCACACCGGCAGGTTGTACTTGGCCGCCATCAGCATCACGGCCAGTATCTCGTTCACACCGCCCAGGCGGCACGAGTCGATCTGCACCACGTCAATGGCCCCGCGCATGATGAGCTGCTTGAAGATGATGCGGTTCTGGCACATCTCGCCCGTGGCGACCTTCATCTTGCCCAGCATCGCCTCGCGGATCTGGCGGTGGCCTTCAATGTCATCGGGGCTGGTGGGTTCTTCGATGAACCAGGGCTTGGCAAAGGCCAGTTCCTCCAGCCATGCAATGGCTTGCGGCACTTCCCACACCTGGTTGGCGTCGATCATCAGGTGGCGGTCCGGCCCCAGCACCTCGCGCGCAATGCGCAGACGGCGAATGTCGTCGGCCTTGTCGCGGCCCACCTTGAGCTTGATGTGGTTGAAACCCGCATCCACAGCCTCTTGTGCGAGGCGTCGCAGCTTTTCATCGGCGTAGCCCAGCCAGCCGGCCGAGGTGGTGTAGCAGGGGTAGCCCTCGCGCTGCAGCGTGGCCCAGCGTTCTTCCTTGCCCACGGCGCGCTCTTTCAGCAGCGCCAGCGCCTCTTCGGGCGTGATGCAGTCGGTGATGTAGCGGAAGTCGATCAGCTTGACGATCTCCTCCGGGCTCATGCGCGCCACCAGCTCCCACACCGGCACGCCTTGCTGCTTGGCCCACAGGTCCCACACGGCGTTGACGACGGCGCCCGTGGCCAGGTGGATGGCACCCTTGTCGGGGCCGATCCAGCGCAACTGGCTGTCCGACGTGATGTAACGCCAGAAGCGCCCCATGTCTTCGGCCACCCAGTCCATGTCCAGGCCCACCACCAGGTGGCGCATGGCTTCGATGGCGGCGCAGCAGATCTCGTTGCCGCGCCCGATGGTGAAGGTCAGGCCGTGGCCTTCCAGGCCGGGCTGATCGGTCTCCAGGATGACGTAGGCCGCGGAATAGTCCGGGTCCGGGTTCATCGCGTCGGAGCCGTCCAGGTGTTGCGAGGTGGGAAAACGCACGTCCAGGACGCGCATGGAACGAATGGTGGTCATGGTGTTCTCGGAATGCGGCTGTGCCTGCGGTCAGGCCTGCACGACTTTCTGGGTCTGTGTGCCCAGGCCTTCAATGCCCAGGCGCATGGTCTGGCCCGCGCGCAGGTAGACCGGGGGCTTCTGCCCCAGACCCACGCCGGGCGGGGTGCCGGTGGAAATGATGTCGCCGCTCTGCAGGCTCATGAAACGGCTCAGGTAACTGACGAGGAAGGCCACGCCATAGACCATGGTGGCGGTGCTGCCGTCCTGGTAACGCTTGCCGTCCACCTCCAGCCACATCTTCAGGTTCTGGGGGTCGGGCACCTCGTCGGCGGTCACCAGCCAAGGGCCGGTCGGGCCGAAGGTGTCGCAGCCCTTGCCCTTGTCCCAGGTGCCGGAACGGTCCAGCTGGTATTCGCGTTCCGACACGTCGTTGATCACGCAGTAGCCCGCCACGTGCGACAGCGCATCCGCCTCGTCGATGTAGCGGCCAGGCTTGCCGATCACCACGCCCAGCTCCACCTCCCAGTCGGTCTTGACGGAGCCGCGCGGAATCTCCACGTCGTCGTCCGGCCCCACGATGGCGCTGGTCCACTTGTTGAACACCACCGGCTCGGGCGGTACGGCCATGCCGCTTTCGGCGGCGTGGTCGGAATAGTTCAGGCCAATGCATATGAACTTGCCCACCTGCCCCACGCACGGGCCCAGGCGCAAGTCCTGCTGCGCCACGCCGCTCACCAGCGGCAGCGTCGCCGGGTCCACGCCACGCAGGCGCGCCAGGCTGTCTGGTAGCAATGCGGCGCCCGCCACGTCGGGCACCAGACCCGACAGGTCGCGCACGCGGCCCTGGTCGTCCAACAAACCGGGTTTTTCCTGGCCGGGCGGGCCATATCGCAAGAGTTTCACGGGGTGTCTTTCAAGAAACAGGCAAAAAAAGGGCGAGGCACGCACACGCAACACGCATCGCGCGCGCCTCGCCAGTCCGTCGCAAAGTGATCAGTCGTACAGAACCGCTGCGATCTTGGGATCGTTCATGTTCGACTTGTCGTAGTAGTAAAAGCCCGTGTCGATGATCTTGGGCAGCTTCTCGCCCTTGAGCGTTTTCACCGCCGCTTCCACCGTCTTGTAGCCAATGCCCACCGGGTTCTGGGTGATGGAGCCGGCGATGGTGCCGTCGTTGATCATGTCCTTCTGGGCCTTGCCAGAGTCAAAGCCGATGATGACGATGCCGCTCTTCTTGGCTTCCTTCACGCCCTTGCCCGCACCAATGGCGCCCGGCTCGTTGGTGCCGAAGATGCCCTTGAGCTTGGGATGCGCCTGCAGCAGCGCCTTGGCGATCTCGGCCGACTTCAGCTGGTCACCGCCGTACTGCACGTCCACCACCTTGATCTTGGGGTACTTGGCCTTGACCTGGTTCAGGAAACCATCGCGGCGGTCCACGCCCGTGCGGCTGGTCTGGTCGTGCGCAATCACGGCCACTTCGCCTTCGCCGCCAATCTTCTCGGCCAGCTTGTCGGCAGCCAGTGCGGCGGCGGCCACGTTGTTCGTGGTGGCCGTGGACACGGGAATGTCGCTGTCCACGCCCGAGTCGAACGCGATCACCGGAATCTTCGCGGCCTGCGCCTTCTTCAGCAGCGGAATGGAGGCCTTGCTGTCCAGCGCGGCAAAGCCGATGGCCTGCGGCTTCTTGGCCATGGCGGCAGACAGCATGTCGATCTGCTTGTCCACCTGCTGCTCGGTCTCGGGGCCGTCGAAGGTCACCTTCACCTTGTAGTCCTTGGCGGCCTGGTCGGCGCCCTGCTTCACGGCCTGCCAGAACTGGTGCTGGAAGCCCTTGGAAATCAGGGGGATGTACACCTCCTGGGCCGATGCGATGCTGGACAAGCCTGCCAGTGTCAGGCCAGCGGCCAGGGCAAGCAGTTTGCGTTTGGAATTCATGGTTTGTCTCCTGAAAAATGAAGTTTGCGAATGCGCATGTGATCGGTGTCGGGTCGGTATCGGGTCAGTGCTCCTCCTCAGTTCTTGTTGCGCCGCAGGTTGTCGGTATAGACGGCCAGGATGATGATCAGACCGGTGAGCACCATCTGCCATTCCTGCGCCACGGAGAGGATGCGCAGCCCGTTGATGAGCACGCTCATGATGAAAGCGCCGATGAGGGTGCCGGTGATGGTGCCCACGCCACCCGCCAGCGACGTGCCGCCAATGACCACGGCCGCGATGGCGTCCAGCTCGTAGCCCTGCCCCAGCGCAGGCTGTGCAGAGTTCAGGCGCGACGCGATCAGCAACCCCGCCACCGCGCAGATGCTGCCGCTGAACGTGTAGATGATGACCTTCCAGCGGTCGACGTTCACCCCCGACAGGCGCACCGCTTCCTCGTTGCTGCCCAGCGCGAAGGTGTAGCGGCCCAGCGCCGTCTTGTTCAGCACCACGGCACACAACGCACCCACCACAAACAAAATGAGCACGCCGTTGGGAATGGGCAGCGCGGGGAACACATCACCAATCACCGAGCCCAGAGAAATCTGGTCAAACCCCTCCACGTCGCTGAAGTAGATGGGCCGCGTCTCGGTGATGATGAGCGACAGCCCCTTGAGCAGCATCATCATGCCCAGCGTGGCAATGAAGGGGGGCACCTTCAGCCGGGTGATGGCCAGGCCCGAAACACAGCCGGTCAGGGCGCCGGTGGCCAGCGTCAATGGCACACCCAGCCACATGGGCAGGCCCAGGTTCACCATGAACACACCGCCCATCACGGCGCAGAACGTCATCAGCACACCCACCGACAGATCGATGCCCGAGGTGATGATGACGAAGGTACTGGCAATGGCCAATACACCGATCACCGTCGTGGACTGCAGGATGCCGATCAGGTTGTCCTGCGTCATGAAGGCGTCGGGCCGCAGGATGGAGAACACCGCCATCATCACGATCAGGCTGGCGAAGGCCAGCAGCTTTTGCTTGGCCTCTCCGCCAGAAAGCCGTGCCAGCCAGGAGGAAGTTGTGTGGTTCATTTTGTCTGTACCTTGTGAATTGCTTTGTGCGTCGCTCAGGCAGCCTGCGCCATCTCGGTATCGCGCTGTGTGGCCAGGGCCATCAAACCCTCCTGCGTGGCGGCGTCGCCCGCCACCTCGCCGGTGATGCGGCCTTCGCACATCACCAGAATGCGGTGGCTCAGCAGCAGCACCTCGGGCAGTTCGGATGAGATGACGACGATGGCGCGGCCCTGCGCCGCCAGGTCGTTGAGCAGTTTGTAGATTTCGGCCTTGGCGCCCACATCAATGCCGCGTGTGGGCTCGTCGAAGATCAGCACGTCGCAGTCGCGCACCAGCCACTTGGCAATCACCACCTTCTGCTGGTTGCCGCCCGACAGCAGGCGCGCCGTCTGCATAAGCGATGGCGTCTTGACGCGCAGCTTGTCCACCATTTCCTTGGACACGCGCAGAATCGCCCGGCTGTCGAGGAACATGCCCCACTTCAACCAGCGGCGCAGGCTGGGCAGGGTGATGTTGGATGCCACGTCCATGCCTGTGGCCAAGCCAAAGTTCTTGCGGTCTTCCGACAGGTAGCCAATGCCCGCGCGCACCGCGTCCTGCGGCGAACGCAGCCGCACCAGCTGGCCGCGCACCCGCACTTCACCGGCCTCCAGCGGGTCGGCGCCGAAGATAGCGCGCGCCACCTCGGTGCGACCCGCGCCCATCAGGCCCGCAAAGCCCACGATCTCGCCGCGCCGTACCTGGAAGCTCACGTCGCGTATCTCGCGTCCGCGCCGCAGGCCGCGCACGTCCAGCAACACATCGTTGGCCGTGGTGTCGGGTATGCGCTTGTCCACCTGCTCCAGGCGACGGCCGACCATCATGGCAATCACCTGCTGCATGGGCGTGTCGGCGGGCACGGTGTTCACATACGTGCCGTCGCGCATCACCGTGATGCGGTCCGCAATGCGCTGTATCTCGTCCATCTTGTGCGAGATGTAGACAATGCCCACGCCCTCTTCCTTCAACTGGCGCACGATGCGGAACAATTCCTCGATCTCGGCGTTGTTCAGCGCTGCGGTGGGCTCGTCCATGATGAGCACGCGCGACTTGTGCGACAGCGCCTTGGCAATCTCCACCATCTGCTGGCGCGCCACGGTCAGGCGGCTCACCGGCACCGCGGGGTCCAGCTTCAGGCGCAAACGGTCGAACAGCGCCTGGGCGTCGCGGTTGAGTTGCGCCTCGTCCAGCAGCCAGCCGCCGCTCTTGCGCGGCTCGCGGCCTATGTATATGTTCTGCGCAGCGCTCAGGTGCGGCATCAGGTGCAGTTCCTGGTGCACGATGCCAATCGCCAGCGCCTGCGCGTGCGCGGGGCTTTCAATATCCACCGGGCGGCCGTCGAGCAACACCTCGCCGCCGTCCTTGCGATAGACACCCGCCAGTATCTTCATCAGCGTGGACTTGCCCGCACCGTTCTCGCCCATCAGGGCGTGCACCTCGCCTGCGCGCAGCTCGAACTGCACGCCGTCCAGCGCCTTCACCCCGGGGAAGGACTTGCTGAGGTTCTTGACCGAAATCAGTGGTGTCATCGTTGCACTCTTGTGTTGCGGCTCAGATCGTCACGCCACCGTCCACCAGCAGCGCCTGCCCGGTCACAAAACGTGATTCGTCGCTGGCCAGGTACACCACCATGGGCGCAATGTCTTCCACCGTGGCCAGGCGGCCCATGGGCTGGCGGGCAATGAAGTCCTTTTCCGCCTGCACGGGGTCGGCGGCCGAAGCAATGCGCCCGCGCAGCGAAGGCGTGTCCACCGTGCCCGGGCACAGCGCGTTGGCCCGCAGGCCCTGCTTCACGTAGTCGGCCGCCAGCGACTTGGTCAGGCCGATGACAGCCGCCTTCGTCGCCCCATAAGCGCAGCGGTTGGCAAACCCCTTGATGCTCGACGCCATGGAAGCCATGTTGATGATGGAAACCCCGCCCCCAGTGGTTGCGGCACGGTCCAACATGCCCGGAAGGAAGGCATGCGTCACGCGGTACATGCTCTTCACGTTCAGGTCAAAGCTCAGGTCCCAGTCCGCCTCGGAACACTCCAGCAGACTGCCATTGGCCACCATGCCCGCGCAGTTGAACAGCGCGTCCAGTGCAGGCAAGCTGCTGGCCAAGCCCTGCACCGCAGCCGAATCCCGCACGTCCAGGCGGCGCACGTCTATGGTGGGCTGCTCTTCTGCCAAGGCCGCAAGCAGCGCCTCGTTGATATCGGTGGCAATCACCTTGGCACCTTCGGCGGCGCACGCCAGAGCGCTGGCGCGGCCAATGCCTTGCGCCGCTGCGGTAATGAGCATGGTCTTGCCAGCCAGACGACCTTCACGCATGTTGTCAACCTCGCTTACAAAATTTATATTTGAATAAAAAATCCATTGATGAATAAAATCATAGCGACTGCAGACGGCTGGCGTTCGGGGGTTTTCCCTCATACCTGCCTGACTGCAGCAAAATTCCAACCTAACGACGTCCGCCAAGCGACAGAGAGAGACCCCATGCAAGTGCCCGCCAAAACCCGGGGCCGGCGCCCCATAGCCAGCCCGGCCCCTGACACCAGCCTCACAGAAGACCGTTACCGCGCCCCCGCGCTTGACAAGGGGCTGGACATCCTGGAACTGCTGGCCACCCAGCCGCACGGGCTCACCCGCGCCGAGATCGTGAAAGAGATGGACCGCAGCGCCAGCGAGATCTACCGCATGCTGGAGCGCCTGGTCGCGCGTCAGTACGTCATGCGCAACCCCTCTGGCGACCGCTACGCGCTCAGCCTCAAGCTATTCGCGCTGGCCAACATGCACCCGCCGCTGAGCCGTCTGATCAACCAGGCGCTGCCCATCATGGACGACTTCGCCCGAAAGGCCGAGCAGTCCTGCCACATGGGGGTGTACGACCGGGGCAACGTGCTCATCGCTGCCCAGCTCAACAGCCCGCGCGGCTGGAGCTTCTCGGTGCAGCGCGGCGCCAGGGTGGGGCTGCTAGACACGGCATCGGGCCACCTGCTGCTGGCGTTTTCCGACCAAGGCAGCTTCGAGCGCATGCTGGCCGAGCACACCCCCGTCGATGGCGAAATCCCCATCACCGAAGCAGAACTCGCGCGCACCCTGGCCACCATCCGCGAGCAGGGCTACCTGGAACGCGACAGCGCGCAGACCTTCGGCGTGGTGGACATCTCCTTCCCCATCCTTGGGCCAGGCAACACGGCGCTGGCCACGCTCACCTGCCCCTACATCCGCAGCATCGACCGGCACGTCGGCCCCACCCAGCACGACGTGCGCGAATACCTGCGCGAGGCGGCAGCCGCGCTCTCGCTCAACCATAGCCGTGCGAACTGAAACCCTGCCATGCTCGACCCCCGCCAACTCGAAGCCCTCAACGCCGTTGTCGAGCAAGGCAGCTTTCGCGCGGCGGCCCAGTCGCTGCACCTGACGCTGGCCGCCGTCTCGCTGCGCGTGAAGGCGCTGGAAGACCAGTTGGGCCAGCGCCTGCTGGTGCGCGGCAAACAGGTGCACGCCACCCCGGCGGGGCAGGCGCTCCTCACCCACGCCAAGCAGGTGCAAATGATGGAAGCCGATCTGCTGGCTGGCCTGCAAGGTCCGGCCGGGGCCTCAGGTGGTGGGCGTGGCAAGGCCTGGCAGACCTTGGGCGTGGCCATCAACGCCGACTCCGTCGCCAGCTGGTTCGTACCCGGCGTGGCAGCCACCTTGCAGCGCCACCGCCTGCTGCTCGACATCGTCATCGACGACCAGGACCACACCCACGATGCACTGAAAAGCGGCGAGGTGATGGGCTGCGTCACCACCCTGTCCCAGGCCATGCGCGGCTGCGTGGCCGAACCCCTGGGCGTGATGCGCTACCGCTGCGTGGCAGCGCCCGCCGTGGCCCAGAAATGCCTGACACCGCAGGGCCGCGTCTCACCCCACAAACTGCTGGCGCAACCCGCCATCATCTTCAACCGCAAGGACGCGCTGCAGGACGCCTTCCTGGAGCAGCACTTTGGCCTGCGCCAGGCCAGCTACCCGCGCCACTACGCCCCCGCCGTGGACGCCTTCGAGACGGCCATCGAACTCGGTTTGGGCTGGGGCATGGTGCCCGAACACCACCTGGCGCGCCGCCTTGGCCGCCCCGAACTGGTGGAGGTGCTGCCCGACGCCACCGTGGACGTGGCGCTGTATTGGCAGCACTGGGCGCGCGAGCCCGCTTCGGCCCAAAGGCTCACGGCTGCGGTGAAGCAGGCGGCGGGTGTTTTGCGGCAAACAACGGCAGACAGCCACCCCGCCTAAAATCCCGCCCATGCTGCAAATCAAACAAGACCTGTTGGCCGGGCTGGGCGACGCCTTGCGCGCGCTCGCCGGCGACACCGCGCCCGCCCCCGTTTTCGAAAGCCCCAAGGTGGCTGCTCATGGCGACTACGCCTGCACCGCCGCCATGCAACTGGCCAAACCGCTCAAGCAGAACCCGCGCCAGGTGGCACAGGCCCTGGTTGACGCACTGAACGCGCAGCCCGCCTACCAGCGCTGGGTGGACGCCATCGAAATCGCCGGCCCCGGCTTCATCAACATCAAGCTCAAGCCCGCCGCCAAGCAGGAAGTGGTGCGCGAGGTGCTGGCCGCTGGCACCACCTTCGGCCAACAGCAAGACAACGGCCAGCGCGTGCTGGTCGAATTCGTCTCCGCCAACCCCACCGGCCCGCTGCACGTGGGCCATGGCCGCCAGGCCGCGCTGGGCGACGCCATCTGCAACCTGTTCGAGACCCAGGGCTGGAACGTGCACCGCGAGTTCTATTACAACGACGCGGGCGTGCAGATCGAAACCCTGGCCAACTCCACCCAGCTGCGCGCCAAGGGCTTCAAGCCCGGCGATGCCGAGTGGCCCGAAGCCGCCTACAACGGCGACTACATCCAGGACATCGCCAACGACTTCCTGGCCAGGAAGACCGTCAAGGCCGACGACCGCGAATTCACCGCCAGTGGCGACGCGAACGACCTGGACGGCATCCGCCAGTTCGCCGTGGCCTACCTGCGTCACGAGCAAGACCTGGACCTGCAGGCCTTCCAGGTCAAGTTCGACCAGTACTACCTGGAGTCCAGCCTGTACACCAGCGGCCGCGTGGAACAGACCGTAAAGAAGCTGGTGGACGCGGGCAAGACCTACGAGCAGGACGGCGCGCTGTGGCTTAAGTCCACCGACTACGGTGACGACAAAGACCGCGTCATGCGCAAGAGCGACGGCGGCTACACCTACTTCGTGCCCGACGTGGCCTACCACATCACCAAGTGGGAGCGCGGCTTCACCAAGGTCATCAACATCCAGGGCACCGACCACCACGGCACCATTGCCCGCGTGCGCGCGGGCCTGCAAGCCGCGGGCGTGGGCATTCCCCAGGGCTACCCCGACTACGTGCTGCACACCATGGTGCGCGTGATGCGTGGCGGCGAGGAAGTGAAGATCAGCAAGCGCGCGGGCAGCTACGTGACCCTGCGCGACCTGATCGAGTGGACCAGCAAGGACGCCGTGCGTTTCTTCCTGCTCAGCCGCAAGCCCGACACCGAATACACCTTCGACGTGGACCTGGCCATCCAGCAGAACAACGACAACCCGGTGTTTTACGTGCAGTACGCCCATGCGCGCATCTGCTCGGTGCTGGCGTCCTGGGGTGGCGACGTGACAAGCCTGAAAGACGCCGATCTGGGCGCGCTGGAAGGCCCGCAGGCCCAGGCCCTGATGCTGCAACTGGCCAAGTACCCCGAGATGCTGACCGCCGCCGCGCAGGACTTTGCCCCGCACGACGTGACCTTCTATCTGCGCGAGCTGGCCGCCGCGTACCACAGCTACTACGACGCCGAACGCATTCTGGTGGACGACGAGGCCGTCAAGCGCGCCCGTCTGGCCCTGGTGGCCGCCACCGCGCAGGTGTTGCACAATGGTCTGGCGGTGCTCGGCGTGAGCGCGCCGCAGAAGATGTAAATGCACATGAAGAAACAAACAGGTGGAACGCTCATCGGGTTCGTCGTCGGGCTGATCGTCGGCCTGGGCGTGGCCCTGGCCGTCGCGGTGTACATCACCAAGGTCCCCATCCCGCTGGTGGACCGTGAAGTCCAGCGCAAGCCCGACCAGGAAGCCATCGAGAAAGAACGCAACCGCGACTGGAACCCCAACACCGGTCTGGGCGGCAAGCAGCCTGCTGCAGCGGCCCCGGCCGAGGCCCAGCCCGCCCCGGCCCCAACTGCGCCAGCCGCCCCCACGGCCAACGCACCCGCTCAGCAACCCGCCAAAGGCGATCCGCTCGGCGAACTCATCCAGTCCCGCAACACCCAGGGCCCTGGGCAGGTGGCCACGGTTGAAGCAGCCGACCCCTTCGTCTATTACGTGCAGGCGGGCGCCTTCCGCGGCCCCGACGAAGCCGAGGCCCAACGCGCCCGCTTGGCCATGCTCGGGTTTGACGCCAAGGTCACCGAACGCGAGCAGGCAGGCAAGCCCGTGTTCCGCGTGCGCCTGGGCCCGTTTGAAAAGAAGGTGGACGCCGAGGTCATGCAGGAGCGGCTGACCGGCCAGAGCGTGGACAACACCCTGGTGCGGATTCAGCGCTAAGT
>CAMLOF010000072.1 GCA_946481585.1 uncultured Macromonas sp.
TTTGAGCGGAGCGCTGCAAGCGCGCAGCGAGTTCCGCCGCACCGGCCCCAGACAGACGGTCACAGCGAAGTCGGCGCCAAAGGCGCCGACCGTCACAGTATGAGCCTCCGCAGGGCCAGGCCTGCCGCAGCAAGGGAGGTCCAACCCTCACTTAGCCGGCACAACCTCCGCATCAGCCACCGCATGGGCATCGGCGACAGCAGCCTTGATCGCCCCCGGCACCCGCTTACGTGCCAGCAACGTATACATCGTCGGCACCACAAAGATGGTCAACAGCGTGCCCACTGTCATGCCACCCACGATCACCCAGCCAATCTGCTGGCGGCTCTCCGCCCCCGCACCCGTGGCCAAGGCCAGCGGCACAGCCCCCAACACCATCGCGCCAGTCGTCATCAAAATCGGGCGCAGGCGCAGCTCGGCCGACCGCTTCACGGCCTCCACCAGGTCCAGCCCCTGCTGGCGCAACTGGTTCGCAAACTCCACGATCAGAATGCCGTGCTTCGTGATCAGCCCCACCAGCGTGATCAACCCGATCTGGCTGAACACGTTCAGCGTTCCCCCCGTCAACTTCAGCGCCAGCAAGGCACCCAGCATCGACAACGGCACGCTGAGCATGATGATGAACGGGTCGATGAAACTCTCGAACTGCGCCGCCAGCACCAGGTAGATGAACAGCAGCGCCAGCACAAACACGATCACCATCGAGCCCGAAGAGTTTCGGAACTCGCGGCTCTGGCCGTTCAGGTCGGTGGTGTAGCCTGGCGGCAGAATTTCACGCGCAATGCCGTCCATGATCTGCAGCGCCTGACCCAGAGCCAGTTCCGGCGCCAGGTTGGCCGTGATAGACGCGCTGCGGCGCTGCCCGAAGTGGTTCAGTTCACGCGGCACCACAACCTCGCGCGTTTTCACCAGCGAAGCCAGCGGAATCATCGCGTTATTGCGCCCGCGCACGAAGAGCTTGTCGATGTCGTCAGGCGTGTTGCGCTGCGAAACTTCCGTCTGCACAACCACGTCGTACTGCTCACCATCCTTCTTGTAGCGGGTGACAATGCGCCCGCCCAGCATGGTTTCCACCGTGCGAGCTATCGCATCGACACTCACACCCATGTCGGTGGCACGCTCGCGGTCCACGTCCAGGCGGATCTCGGGCTTGTTCAGGCGCAGGTCGGTATCCACCTGCACGAACCCGGGGTTTTGCGCCAGCCGGTCCTGGAACTGCCGCACCACGCGCGACAGGTTCTCGTAACTGTCCGTGGTGGCAATCACATAGTTGATCGGCCGCTCGCGGAAGCCCTGCCCCAGCGACGGTGGCGTGATGGGAAACGCGCTGATACCCGGCAGCGCGGCGATGCGCGGTGCCACCTCGCGGGCAATCTCTTGCGTGCTGCGCTCGCGCTCCTCCCACGGCACCGCCCGGAAGAACACGTTGCCCTGCGCCACCGACGGGCTGCCAATGTTGGCAAAGATGCGGTCGAACTCCGGGTACGCCTGCCCGATACGTTCAATGGCCTCGGCATAACGCCGTGTGTATTCCAGTGTGGCACCGTCCGGGCCGTTGATGACCGTCAGAATCACCCCCCGGTCCTCAATCGGCGCAAGCTCCTGCTTGGTGGTCTGCAGCAGCCACCAGCTGCCACCCGCGCTGCCCAGCATCACCAAGACCACCAGCCAGCGCACGCGCAGCGCCACATCCAGCACACCGTGGTAGGCGCGGGTGATGCCGTCCAGCACAGCCTCCATGCCACGGTCAAAACGGTTGGGGTGTTCCCTGTGCCGCAGCAGCTTGGAACACATCATGGGCGACAAGGTGAGCGCAACAAAGCCCGACACCAGCACCGCGCCAGCCAATGCCAGCGCGAACTCCGCGAACAGGCGGCCCGTGCGGCCCGGCGTGAAGGCCAGCGGCGCGTACACGGCTGCCAGCGTCAGGGTCATGGCCACCACGGCAAAGCCGATCTCCCGCGCGCCCTTGATGGCGGCCTGGAACGGCGGCAAGCCTTCTTCGATGTGCCGGAAGATGTTCTCCAGCACCACGATGGCATCATCGACCACCAGACCAATGGCCAGCACCAGCGCCAGTAGCGTAAGCGTGTTGATGGAGAAGCCGAACAGCTTCATCAGCGCGAAGGAACCGATCAGGCTGACGGGAATGGTCACCAGCGGAACGATGGAAGCCCGCAGCGTGCGCAGGAAGACGAAGATGACCAGCGCCACCAGCACCACGGCCTCGGCAATGGTCGAGTACACCGCCTTGATGGACCGGTCGATGAACACCGAGTTGTCATTGGCAATGTCCACGCTCACGCCCGGTGGCAGGTCTTGCCGCACTTTGTTGAGCAGTTCGCGAACCGAAGCGGCCAGGTCCAGCGGGTTGGCCGTGGCTTGCCGGATCACGCCCAGCGAAACGGAATCGCGCCCGTTGAGCCGCACGGAAGAGCGTTCGTCCTGCGGCCCCTGCACCACGCGCGCCACATCGCCAATGCGCACCGCCAGGCCATTGACCGTGCGGATGGTGACGTTGGTGAACTGCTCGGGCGTCTGCAGGTCGGTGGCGGTGGTCACGTTGAACTCGCGCTGGCGGCTCTCGATGCGGCCGGCGGGCACCTCCAGGTTGGAGCGGCGCAACGCGTCCTCCACGTCCTGCACGGTCAGGCTGTAGGCAGCCAGCCGGTCGGGGTCCAGCCACAGGCGCATGGAATACTTGCGCTCGCCATAGACGCGCACGTCGGCCACGCCGGTGGCCGTCTGCAACACAGGCTTGGCAATGCGGTTGGCCATGTCCGACAGTTGCAAGGACGTGTGCGTATCGGAACTCAAAGCCAGCCAGATCACCGGGAAGGCGTCCGCCTCCACCTTGGCAATCACGGGCTCGTCAATGGTCTGCGGCAAGCGCCCGCGCACGCGGCTCACCTTGTCGCGCACCTCGGCGGCGGCGGCATCCGGGTCGCGTTCCAGCTTGAATCGCACCGTGATCTGGCTCTGCTCCTGCCGGCTGATGGAGGTGATGACGTCCACCCCTTCAATACCCGCGAGGGAATCCTCCAGAGTCTTGGTGACCTGGGACTCGACCACCTCGCTGGACGCGCCGGGGAAACGCGTGCTGACCGTGACGTTGGGTTCGTCGATCTTGGGGTATTCGCGCACCGTGAGGCCGTTGAACGAAACCAGCCCCACCAGCAGGATGAGCAGGGACAGCACGGTGGCAAACACCGGCCGCCGGATGGCGATTTCAGGCAGTTGCATGGCTCATGCCCTCCTGTTCAACCGGCGTTGGCTGCAGGCGCAGCGGGTTTCGCGGGCGCACTGCCACCGCCCTGTTCGCCACCTTTTGCACCACCGCCGTTGCCATTACCTGCACCGTTGCGCGGGCTGGCGGCCTTGTTCATGTCCACCACCCGCACGGCGGTGCCATCGCGTTGCAGGCGCTGCTGGCCCGCCACCACCACGGTGTCGCCTTCCTTCAGCCCTTCAAGCACCTGCACCATGGCGCCGCGGCGCAGGCCCAACTGCACTTCAGTACGGCGCGAAATGTTCTTGGCGCCATCGCCCTCGCCTTCCTTCTCCAGGCGGAACACCACCTGCTTGCCGCCCTGCGGCACCACGGCCTCCTCGGGCACCACCAGGGCACCTTCCGTCACCGACATGACCACCGTGACCCGCGCGAACAAACCCGGGCGCAAGGGTGTGCCTGGGGCTGCGGGCAAGGCGGCGCGCACCAGCAGAGCGCGACCATCGGCATCCACCAGCGGGTCCACCGCACGCACCTTGGCCGTGAAGTTCTGCCCGGGCAACGCGTCCATCTGAACCTGCACCGGCTGCCCGGCCGACAGGCGTGCCTGGTAGCGCTCCGGCAGGCGGAAGTCCACGTACAGCAGCGACGTGTCCTCCAGCTTCACCAGGTCGGCGCCGTCCTTCACATAGTCACCCAGGTTCACATTGCGGATGCCCACCGTACCGTTGAAAGGCGCCACGATGCGCATGCGCGCCAGGCGCGCTTCGGCCAGTTGCACCTGCGCTTCGGCCACCTGAAGACTGGCGCGGCTTTCATCCAGCACACGCTTGGCCACAAAGTTCTGTGCCACCAACTCTTCATTGCGTTTCAGGTTGGCCCGCGCAATGGACAACTGCGCCTGTGCCTGGCTCAACTCGGCCTTTTGCAAGGTGTCATCCAGCTGGATGAGCAACTGGCCCTGGCGCACCGCCGCGCCATCGGCAAACGCAATGCGCACCACACGCCCGCTGATTTCCGGCCGCAGCGTCACGCTCTGGTGCGAACGAAGGGACCCAACGGCTTGGGCGTCGTCCACCAGGCGCATCGTCTTGACCTGCGTGACTTCCACGCTGGGGGTGCCGCCGGGTCCACCAGGTCGCGCCCCGGGTGCTGGCGCCCCCTGACCCGCAGGGGCGGCTGCCGTTGCACCCGTTTGAGCAGAAGGCGTCTGCCGCTGAAACCACCAAGCTGCCCCAGAGGCCACGGCAATGCCCGCCGCCGCCACGACCCAGTAAACCGCTTTCTTTGCCATGTGCTTGTGCTTTTTAGGAGTAAAACGACGCCCTCTGCCCGGCTCTGGGCAGGCCAATCGCGTCACTCTAGCAGTGTTGCACGGCAAGGTGTGCCGCTGGCTGTCAAAGACGTTACGTTTACCTGGCGTTTACACAACGGCCGGTTCAACGCCGCGAGGGGACCCCGCGGTTGGCCAAGGCATCGGCGCGCTCGTTGCCCGGGTCACCGGCATGGCCGCGCACCCAATGCCACTCAATCTGGTGGCCGCTGTTGCTCACCAGGTCATCCAGGCGCTGCCAAAGGTCCACGTTCTTCACGGGTTGCTTGGACGCCGTCATCCAGCCCTTGGCCTTCCAGCCCCGCAGCCACTCGGTAATGCCCTTGCGCACGTACTGGCTGTCCAGGTAGAGCGACACCTTGCACGGCCTGCGCAGGGCTGCCAGGGCCTCGATCACCGCCGTCAGCTCCATGCGGTTGTTGGTGGTCTCGGGTTCGCCGCCAAACAATTCCTTCTCGGCCGCGCCGGAGCGCAGCAAAACACCCCAGCCGCCGGGGCCGGGGTTGCCCTTGCAGGCTCCGTCTGTGTAAATGATGACGTGGTTCACCCACTGTGCTCCTGCGGATATGACTTGATGGACGGCCGCTGTGCGATCGCCACGGGCGCGGCCGCTGCACGGCGCGGCTTCCAGGCCGGGCCCAACAGATGCATGCCCCGCACCCGCTTGGCTGCCACCACGAAATACACCGCCCCCAGAATGGGCCACGAGCGCGATCCCACGGCATCCATCCACTCGTAGCGGCGCAGCCATTTTTCGGTACGCACTGCCGGACGGTAACAACCGAATCGGGTGTCTTGCGCCTCAAAGCTCAACAGACGCAGCCAGTCGCGCAACCGCCAATGGCCGATGAAATCGCCAGCCTCGGGCAGGAACAGGCGGCTCACCTCACCACGCAAGCCCAAGCGAGCACACCAGTGCGCGCGCCGCTGGCGCAAGCCCCACAAACTGGCCGGGTTGAAGCCGGATATCACTACCCTGCCCTCGGGAACCAGCACACGCTCCACCTCGCGAAGCACGGCGTGGGGGTCGGCGCTGAACTCCAGGGTGTGGGGTAACAACACCAAATCCAGACTGGCAGACGGGAATGGCAAAGCTGCCGCATGAGTCACCAGCGCCACGGACCGCCCACCCGTGCTTGGCGTGCCCTCGCCCGCAGGCAGATCGCCTGACTGCGGCAAGGCCAGCCAGCGGTTGGGCATGCGGTTGGCGGCCAGCGCATCCAGTTCGGGCAAGCCCAGCTGCAAGGCGTTGAAACCAAAAATGTCGACCACCGCTTCGTCAAAGCGGTCACGCTCCCACGCCAGCAGGTATCGCCCGGGCGGCGTGTCGAACCAAGCGGACAGGGCCCTGCCCTGTTCCACGGTCTGCGGCTGGAGCTCGTCTCCAGCCTGGGGGTCAGGCGTCGACGGATTCATCCACCGCTGGAGGTTGAGCCATGACGGTTGCGCGGATCATTTCGCGCATGGCTTTCTTCTCGGGGAAGCTCAAGGTGCGAGCCAGTTCCCGCCGCACACGCAGCAGGAGGTGGCGGTCCGTCTCGGGCGGCACGCCCTGGCTGTTCTGCATTTCCTCGAACAGGTCCAGGCGGGCATGCGGGGTTTCTTCTTCCCACCAATCCTGGATCACACGCTCCACCTGGGCGCGCCAGTCGTCGTCTGGCGGTGCCATCGGGTTCACATCGTCGCTTGCTGCGTCCTCTTCCTGGCGCGGGGTCTCAGTGAAACGTTCAGCCACGTAGCCCGCCCCGGCGGTGGTCAGTGCACGCCAGCCCACTTCATTGATGGCCACGCGGCGGTCTGCCTGCATGAGAAGCCGCGCCCAGCTTGGGTCGTCGCCCTGCAGCCTTGCAAAGTCCTGGGAGGCTTCGTCCGTCACCAGCACCACTTTCAGGCCGCGCCATTGCGCCTCATCAATGTAGGGGATCAGGCGCTCATCGTCACTGGCCACCAGCACCATGGTGCAGGCGCCACGCTGCGCCAGTTGAGCCAACTCCAGGCCCAGCGTGCGCACCAGCCCCAGGCCACCATCCAAAGAATGTGGGGGAACCACGCGTGGCACCACGTCGTCAAGCAGTTCGCTGGGTTGCCTGTCGGTAAACAGGCAGACCCGCGACAGGGGCAGCTCCGCCCCCGCCAGCCGCGACAGATGGGACATCACGGGCATGAGTGCCGAGCGCTGCAAAGGCTGGCTCGTCTGACCGCTTTGCTGGCCCGCAAGCCATGAAAGGTAACGCTCATCAACCAGCGCAACCGCCTGCCCCGCTGTCTGCGCCGAAGCCGCAAAGTTATGACCAGAGAAGCGCACGGACGGACGTTTGTTGAGATGGAATTTCGTCTTCATGGGTAGATAAGCCCAAATTTGGGCAGTACAAAAAGGCGTGGCGTTGACGGATAAGGCAACGGACAGCCAAATAAAAAAAGCTAAGGCGCCAGATTTTGGCACGGAAACGGCAGCAAGGTTCCCCGGCCCAAAGGCTTTGTTATGCTCATCGAGTGAACTTTGCCCAGCTCCTCTTCCCCGATTTTTCTCTGATCGTTTGCGGCTATCTTTTGTGCCGCTACACCGCGCTGGACCGCAAGATATGGGAACCGCTGGAAAGCCTGGTTTACTTCTTTCTGTTCCCTGTGCTGCTGTTCCACTCCATCGTGCGAACGCCGCTGGACTGGCAATCCGCCACACACATGATGGCCGCCGGGGTGACGCTGGGCGTGCTGGGCATTGCATTGGCGTACTCGCTTCCGTACTGGCCATTCATCGGCCCTCGGCTGGACCGTCGCCTGCACGCCGCCAGTGCACAGATCGGCTTTCGCTTCAACTCCTTCATCGTGCTGGCCCTGGTAGGCAAGGTGGCTGGTGACGAAGGCATGCCACTGGTGGCCGTGCTGATTGGTGTGTGCGTGCCGCTGTTCAATGTGGGCGCGGTTTTTCCCATGGTGCGCCATGCCAAGCGTGGGCTCTGGCGCGAATTGCTGCGCAACCCCCTGATCATTGCAACGGTCAGCGGCCTGCTGGCCAACGTGCTGGGGTTGGGCATTCCAGACTGGCTCGCACCAACCACCAACCGCATCGGCCAGGCGGCACTGGCATTGGGCTTGATGGCCGCAGGCGCGGGCATGCAGCTGGGCCGCATGGCACAGGCCAAGACCCTGGCCACCCTGGTGCTGGGCTTGAAGCACCTTGCGTTGCCGGTGGTGGCGTTCGGCGTGGCGTGGCTGTGGCAGCTGGACCGCACGCAGACCCTGGTGCTGCTTATGTTCTCCGCGGTGCCCACTGCTTCCAGCTGCTACGTGCTTGCCGCGCGCATGGGCTACGACGGCCCCTACGTAGCCAGCCTGGTAACCGTTTCCACGGCGCTGGGCGTGGTGAGCCTGCCCTTCGCCCTGGGCGTTCTGGCTGGCTGGTGACCCACCAATGACGATGGGTGTAAACCCTAGTTCATCGAATTAATAAGTAAACATATTATTTGGGCAAACCACACCTTGGGATAGCCCATGAACGCATTCATCGATCCTCAAACCAAGTCTCGCTGGCCTGAACAAGAAGGCTCCAGCCGTGTGCCCTTCTGGGCCTACACCGACCCTGCCGTCTATCAGCGCGAACTGGACCGCCTGTTCTACGGGCCGCACTGGTGCTACGTCGGCCTGGAGGCCGAAATCCCCAAACCCGGCGACTACAAGCTGAGCTGGGTGGGCGAGCGCCAGGTCATCATGGTGCGCGACCGGGTGATGCCTAAAGACCGTGCCACGGACCACGGCGTCCGCGTGGTGGAGAACCGCTGCGCCCACCGGGGCGTGCGCTTTTGCCAGGAGCCGCACGGCAACGCGCGCAGCTTCGTCTGCCCCTACCACCAGTGGACCTACAAGCTCAATGGCGACCTGGCGGGCCTGCCGTTCAAAGACGGGGTGAAAGTGGTCACCGAGCAGGGTGAATGCGTCAACGGCGGCATGCCGCCAGACTTCAGCCTGCAACACAACGGCTTGACCAAACTGCGCGTGGAAGTGCTGCACGGCCTGGTGTTCGCCACCTTCAGCAGCGAGGCGGAGCCGCTGCGCGACTACCTGGGCCCCAACATCATGCCCTGGCTGGACCGTATCTTCCAGGGCCCCAACGGCTCGCGCCAACTCACGCTGCTGGGCTACAACCGCCAGCGCATTCCGGGCAACTGGAAGCTGATGATGGAGAACATCAAAGACCCCTACCACCCTGGCCTGCTGCACACCTGGTTCGTCACCTTCGGGCTGTGGCGCGCCGACCAGAAAAGCCGCATGGTGATGGACGAGCACGGTCGCCACGCGGTGATGATCTCGCGCCGCAACGACGGCGGCCAGGGCCCAGCCAAGGGCTCCGGTGCCGTGACCGACGTAACCGAGGGCGTGACCAGCTTCAAGGCCGACATGAAGCTCAACGACATGCGCCTGCTGGACGTGGTGCCCGAGCCTTGGTGGACCGTGCCCGACCCCACACAGCCAGGCCAGACCATCACGCCTACTGTGACCATGATCACGCTGTTCCCCAGCCTCATCGTGCAGCAGCAGGTCAACTCGCTGTCCACCCGGCACATCCAGCCGCGCGGCAACGGCAGTTTCGACTTTGTGTGGACGCACTTCGGCTTTGCCGACGACACCCCCGAGATGACCCAGCGCCGCCTGCGCCAGGCCAACCTGTTCGGCCCGGCAGGGTTTGTGAGCGCCGACGACGGCGAGGTGATCGAGTTCAGCCAGGACGGCTTTGCGCAGTGGAACAGCGACGGCCAGGGCCAGGGGCACACCATCTGTGAACTGGGCGGAAAAGACCCCGGCGTGGGCCAGCCACCCACCGAGCACATGGTCACCGAAACGCTGATCCGCTCCATGTACGACTACTGGAAAAAGGCCATGGCCCTGTGAGCCGCGAAAGAACAACAAGATGAACCAGGAACTGCTGCAAACCCTCTGCCTGCACCACGAGATCGACCAGCTCAACGCTGCTTACACCGCCGCCCTGGACGAAAAGCGCTACGGCGACTGGCCGGAATTCTTTGTGGCCGATGGCCGCTACAAAGTGCAGGCTCGCGAGAACTTCGACCGGGGCCTGCCGCTGGCGCTCATGAACTTCGAGAGCCAGGGCATGATGAAAGACCGCGTCCACGGCATCACCCAAACCATCTACCACGGGCCATACCACATGCGGCACGTCGTCAGCCCCGCCCGGGTGCTGGAAGTAGTGCAGGAAGACGACGTGGAGGTGGTGCGCGCCCAGGCCAATTACGCGGTGTTCCGCACCAAGCCGGGCAACGTGAGCGAGGTGTTCAACGTGGGCCGCTACATCGACGAACTGGTGCGCGATGGCGGCGCCCTCAAGCTGCGCAGTCGCCATTGCGTGTACGACAGCGAGCTGATCCTCAACTCGCTGATCTACCCGGTCTGAGCATCACGCTCGCCGGACTTCAAACCTGCCGGTTGCGCGCCAGCGGCGGATTCTTGCCAAAGTACCGCACGATGCCTTTGAGCAGGGCATCGGCCATCTCGGCCTGAAAACGTGGGGTGCTCAGGCGGCGTTCCTCGTCGGGATTGCTGATGAACGCCGTTTCCACCAACACGCTGGGAATGTCGGGCGCCTTCAACACGGCAAACCCGGCTTGTTCCACGCGCGGCTTGTGCAGCTTGCCCACACGCTCCATTTCACCCAGCATGGCGCTGCCGAGCTTGAGGCTGTCGTTGATCTGCGCGGTGGTGCTCATGTCAAGCAAGGCCCGGTGCACCGTGGCATCTTGGGTGCGCACGTTCAGCCCGCCCACCACGTCTGCGGCGTTTTCCTTGTTGGCCAGCCAGCGCGCGGCAGCGCTTGACGCGCCGCGTTCGCTCAACGCAAACACACTGGCGCCTTGCGGGCGCGGGGTGTAGAAGGCATCGGCATGGATGCTGACGAACAGATCGGCCTGCACGCGCCGGGCCTTGTCCACACGCACGTGCAGCGGCACGAAAAAGTCACCATCTCGCGTGAGGAAGGCCCGCATGGTGTTGCCGTTGACCTTGGTGTCGTTGATGCGGTCGCGCAGCAGTTCGGCAATGCGCAACACCACATCCTTTTCCTGTACGCCGTTGGGGCCTATGGCACCCGGGTCTTCGCCGCCATGCCCTGGGTCCAGGGCCACGACGATGAGCCTGTCGGTCTGGTCCCCGCCACCCTTGGGCTTTTGCTTGTTCGCAAAAGTGGGGCGTTCCGGCTTGCTTTCCGGGACTGGGGACGGCTTCTCGTTGGCTGGCGGCTGCTGTGCAGCGGCTGAATTGGGCGCTGGGCTTGCTGGGGCACCGCTGCGTTGCGCAATCAGTTCGCCCAGCGGGTCGTGCGCCGGTGCCGGTGCAGCCGCCGCGGTGTTGGCAGAAGGCGCCTTTTCCAACTCAGCCAAGCGCTGCGCGATCAGGTCGTGCAAAGGGTCCGGCGCCTGCGTGGGGTAAAGATCCAGCACCAGACGGTGCTTGTAGGCCGCCACCGGGTCCAGGTTGAACACCTGCGGCGAGATGGCCTGCTTCAAGTCCACCACCAGGCGAACCACGTTGGGTGCGTTCTGCCCCACGCGAATGCCAGAGATGTTGGGGTCGTCGGACTTGACCTGGCTGACCAGCTCACGCAATCCGGGAATCAGGTCAATGCCTTCAATGTCCACGGCCAGACGCGGCGGGTCGGTCACGAAGAACTGCCGCGCCTTGAGGGCGCCGTCGGACTCGATGGTGACGCGGGTGTAGTCCTTGGCGGGCCAGATGCGCACGGCCACGATGCTGGCGCCGCGCGCAATCTGGTGCGGGCCGATCCACAGCATCAACACGCCCGCAGGCGCCACGGAGGTGAGCAAGTCGCGGCGCTTCATTGCTCGCAGTCCTCCAGCAGGCGCAAGCCGGTGGGCGTCAGGGCAGTGAGTTGAATGCGTCGCTGTTCGTCGTCCATCGTCGTCAGTGTCAGGCTCAGGTCGGGCGTGGGCAGCAGTGTTCCGGCTTTTTCGGGCCACTCCACGAGCTTGAGCCCTGGGTCGGCAAAAAGTTCGCGAAAGCCCGCGTCTTCCCATTCACGCGGGTCGTTGAAGCGGTAGAAGTCAAAGTGAGATATGGCCAGGCCCTGCGGCCAACCTGGGGCGGCCGGCGCCTGGTGCGGCTCCACCACGGCATAGGTGGGGCTTTTGATGCGGCCCTGTATGCCCAGCGCACGCAGCAGGTGGCGCACCAGCGTGGTCTTGCCCGCGCCCAGGTCGCCATGGAGTGTGAGCGTGGCATGTGCCAGCGCGGTGCTGCGCGCCAGCCGCTGGGCCAGGGCCTGGGTGTCATCTTCAGTGGCGCAAACCCATTCGCGCCCGGCCAAGGCGGCTCGGGCGGGCGGGCTTCCTACAATGTGGTGCTGATGGTCGATGCTGCTCAATTCGTCTCGCAAATCCAGGCATGGGGCCAAGCCTTGGGATTTTCCCAAATTGGCGTGGCCGGTGTCGATCTGTCCGCCGCGGAACCGGGTTTGCTCGCTTGGTTGTCGCGTGGTTTCCACGGTGAGATGCACTACATGGCCAGTCACGGCCTCAAGCGGGCTCGTCCAGCGGAGCTGGTGCC
>CAMLOF010000073.1 GCA_946481585.1 uncultured Macromonas sp.
CGTAAAGTATGGCCTCATTGATATTGAGAAGTGCCGGGAAGATAGACCATTTGGCCACATGGTTTTGAGGCCCGCGCCGTGTGGATATCAAAATGGCGATCACCAGGCTCAACGTGGCTCCGGCGCCCCCCATCAATGCGAAATGATTGAACAAGGGCCTCCAGGCCAGGGTGTTGGTGTAAGGTGTTCCAATAGGGGAAAAAAGTGCAGCGCCGTAGGCATCCAGAAAATTGGCGCCATGAATGCCAAGGAACCATGCCGTTTGGCTCAGTATGACTGCCAGGGTGTTCATCAGCCAGGCGGCATTTCCTTCTAGGGCCTGTGTCCAGCCAGCGATGAGCGTCACCATATGCGTGGACAGTCCGGGCATGGCTGACAGGAGTTCTGAAAACGCGAAGAATGTCATTCCCACAGCTATGACGGCTGGAGAATAACGCATCGCCTGATGATAAATGGAGTCCGAGCCATGTGGTGCATCGTTGAATTGTAGCAGGCTTGATTGAAGAAAGAGTCGAAACAATTCTGCCGTTGCAATACCAGCCACAATGCCATGCAGCATGCTTGCCCGCCCCAGGATATCTAGGGAGGGGGAATTCAGGGATGCCAGAAGAATGAAATTGATCGCAGCAGAAATGGATGTGATCAATAATGGGACTTCAGGATCCCCAGGTGATGGGCGTATGAGTCTGCGGGAAAGCAGGGTGGAAACCACAATCGCCAACGCCATGCCAAAGATGCCAAGCGAGGCGCGGATGATTCGTTCCAGGTGAAGCGGCCAGCCATCACCCCATAGCCAGTTCATTGTTTGACGATAAATTTCCAAAGGAAGATGCTGCACAACCAGTGCCGTCAACCCAAAGAAGGTCAGAGGCATGAGAACAACAAAGGCATCACGAATCGTAGTGAGCCATAAATTTCCCCGGTAAATGATTTCTTTCCCCAAAATCTTCATGCTCATTCTTTCTTTTGATTACCCACTTTTGGTTTGTGGGTAATACGGCATTTGTCACGATTTTCGGCATCAAGGCTTGAGCGATATTTCAAGCTGGATAAATATTCTACGGCTCGTGTATTTGCGTCAAATCAGGAAATGGGTTGGGCCTGTGTAATGTGTGGCGGATGTGCAATATCCCAGCCAAATCACACAATGTTTGTGCAACGGTCAGGTCTTGACCTCATTGGCTGTTCCGTGGGTTTGCATCGTCGTGGCTTGAGTGCGCTCGTGTACTGGATTGACGCATGTATTTTTATACAGTACTGTTGCGTCGTGAGTCACGGCAACCCGTGTGCAAGAGATCTTTTGAGTAACCATGTCTTCGTCCTTCATTCCCGTGCAAGCCATCAAGGGCCGAGGCAGCGCCAGCCGTCTGGCCCACCGCTTCTCTGCGGACGAGCGCGAAGCCTTTGATGACGGCTGGGGCGCACCTGAGACTGACGATGACGCCGCGCCTCCTCCGGTCACGCAGGTGCGCTGGGAAGATGCCCGCAGTGCCATCACCTACAACGACTCACCCGACATCGGCTTCGACCGCTCCATCAACCCCTACCGCGGTTGCGAGCACGGCTGCAGCTACTGCTATGCGCGTCCGTCGCACAGCTACCTGGGGCTGTCGCCAGGGCTCGACTTTGAAACGGTCATCATCGCCCGGCGTGGGTTGGCTGAACGTTTACGGCACGAGCTTTCGCGCCCTGGATACACCCCCGCCACGCTGGCCATAGGCACGGTGACCGACGCCTACCAGCCCGTGGAGCGCGAACTGCGTCTCACGCGCGCCGCTCTGGAGGTGTTGCACGCTGCGCGCCACCCGTGGGCGCTGGTCACCAAGGGCAGCGGCGTGGAGCGCGACCTGGACCTCATCGCCCCCATGGGGCAGGCCGGGCAGGCGGCGGTGTACGTCACACTCACCACGCTGGACGCCGAATTGGCCCGGCGCCTCGAACCCCGGGCGCCCGCGCCTTGGCGGCGCCTACGCACCATCCGCACCCTGGCCGAGGCGGGCGTGCCCGTGGGCGTGAGCGTGGCGCCGCAGATTCCCTTCATCAACGAAGACATGGAACAGGTACTGGCCGCTGCTCGCGAGGCTGGCGCCACCCGCGCCTTCTACACCGTGTTGCGCCTGCCGTGGGAGCTGGGCCCGCTGTTTCGCGAGTGGCTGGACCTGCACTACCCCCAGCGCGCCGCACGCGTCATGGCACGCATCAACGACCTGCGCGGCGGCAAGGACTACGACAGCGCCTTCGCCCAGCGCATGGGCGGGCAGGGTCTGTGGGCAGATCTGCTGCGTCAGCGCTTCACCAAGGCTTGCGCCAGGCTGGGCTACCAGCGCGAGGCGCGGGCGTTGGACGCGTCTGCCTTCAGGCCACCGGGGTCTGCCGGGCAGATGGATTTGTTTTGAACTTACCGCACCTCAGGCCAGCGGTTGTAGGCAAAAAACACCTCGTCCCTGATCCACCCCAAGGACTCGTACAGCCGTTGTGCGGGCAGGTTGGTCTTGGCGGTCGTCAGGTCCAGGCGGGCCTTGCCCGCGGCCAGCGCCTTGGCTTCGGCGGCCTGCAGAAGCAGTTTCCCCACGCCATGCTTTCTGGCGGCGGGTAGCACGAACAGGTCGTACAGGGCATAGATGGGCGCCGCTTCCACCGAACAGAAGGTGGGGTAGAGCTGACAAAACCCGGCGATGCCATCACCCGGCGCATCGGCCACCAGAATGACCGACTCCGATTTTTCAAACCGCTCAGTGATGAAGTTCAGGGCCAACGCCGGGTTGGCTACCTGCTCGTAGAACTGGCGGTACAGGTCGAACAGTTCTGCGACTTGGGGGATGTCTGCAGGGGTGGCCTCCCTGATGATGATGTTCATGGCGTGGTTGACAGTGCTATTGAGCGTGCAGGGGAGATAGGGTAATCGATCCGCTACCGGTGCCTTGTCGTCGCGGCCGGTGCGAATTGCAGGTCTATCTTTTCAGGTGCGCAGGCGTAACTGCATTGCTGATTGACCGATTAGGTCAATTGTCCTAATATGTGCCAGCCTAGGGCGACTGACCTAGAAAACAAAGAGTCAAGAACCGACTTCTTTCAGCAACAACCCAAACCATGCCAGACACCCGAAGCCAGATCGTCGAAGCCGCAGACAAGCTGTTCTACGAACGGGGGTACGAGCACACCTCTTTCGCCGACATCGCAGCCGTCGTCGGACTGTCCCGTGGCAATTTCTACTACCACTTCAAGACCAAGGACGACATCCTGGAGGCGGTCATCGACTTGCGCAAAAGCCGGACCCAGGTCCTTTTGGAAGGGTGGGCTGAGCAAGCCCACACTCCGATCGAGCGCCTGGACCGGTTCATCGGGATGATGGTCATGAACAGCCCGAAGATCCGGCGCCATGGCTGCCCGGTGGGCACCTTGTGCACGGAACTGGCCAAGTTGGAACACCCCGCCTTGCCCAATGCGGGCATGCTGTTCACGCTGTTCAGGCAATGGCTGGCTGCCCAGTTCACGCAACTCGGGTTTGGCGCCAAGGCAGACGGGTTGGCCATGCAGCTGCTGGCCAGGAGTCAAGGCATCGCCACCATGGCCAACGCCTTCGACGACGAGGAATTCATTCGACAAGAGACCGAACAGTTGCGCGTCTGGTTGCGGGCTTTGGCGCCGACCGGGCAGCCGAACTGAGGCGCAGATCAAACCGTTGACGAGGAGTTGCACATGCACGTGGTTTTGCTCAAGCTGACCGGTAACAAGGCGCTTGCCGCCGAGTGGATGGAGGCGCACAAGGCGTGGCTCCAGCAGGGTTTCGACGACGGGGTGTTCCTGGCGTCGGGGAACCTGCAAGGCCAGCCCGGGGGAGGGATACTGGCCCACGGGGTCGATGGGGAGACACTTCAGCGCCGTCTGGCGCAAGACCCTTTCGTCGTGCATGGGGTCGTGACCGCAGAGGTCATGGGTATCGGCCTGTCGCGAACCGATCCCCGGTTGAACTTCCTGCAGGAGGTAGCCGCATGAACCAATGCATCCTGGGGCCGGACGAACTGCCGCGTTGCCAATGGTGTGCCGCAGCACCTGAGTTCCTGCCGTACCACGATAAGGAGTGGGGCTTTCCCGTCAAGGACGACTTCCGCCTGTTCGAGAAGATTTGCCTGGAGGGTTTCCAGTCGGGCCTGAGCTGGCGGACCATTCTGGCCAAGCGCGAGCGTTTCCGCGAGGTCTTCCTGGGGTTCGACTTCAACGCCGTGGCGCGGTTCGGCGCGCGAGACGTTGAACGCCTGCTGCAGGACGCGGGCATCGTGCGGCACCGGGGCAAGATCGAGGCGGTCATCCACAACGCTGCCCGGGCCCAGGAACTGGTCCGGGAAGCTGGTTCGCTTGGCGCATTTTTCTGGCGCCACGAGCCAGTCGCTGCGACGCTGGACGCACCCCAGACGGTGTCCGTGTCACCCGCATCCATCCAGTTGTCGAAGGAGCTGAAAAAGCGGGGCTGGAAGTTCGTGGGGCCGACGACGGTCTACGCCTTCATGCAGGCCATGGGGCTGGTCAACGACCATGCCTTGGGGTGTGTGATCCGGGCGCAGGTGGACGAGGCGCGGGCCAGGTTCACCAAGCCCGCGTGACGTTCACCCACCCGCCGTCAATGCCCCCAACACCCGTTCAGCCGTCGCGGGCGCGTCCATGCGTACCGGCTCGCCATCCCCGCGTGCCTGCGCCACCGCATCGCGTATGGCCTCCCACACGCTGATGGCCAGCATGAACGGCGGCTCGCCCACGGCCTTGCTGCCGAACACGTTGTCCTCGCGGTTGGGTTCGGGCCACAGGTCCACCTTCAGCCGTTCGGGTACGTCGCCCGTGGCGGGGATCTTGTAGGTGCTGGGCGCGTGGGTGGCCAGCTTGCCCTTGGCGTTCCACACCAGTTCCTCGGTCGTCAGCCAGCCCATGCCCTGCACAAAGCCGCCTTCAATCTGCCCAATGTCGATGGCCGGGTTGATGCTGTGCCCCACGTCGTGCAGGATGTCCACCGCAAGCACGCGGCTTTCGCCGGTGAGGGTGTCGATGGCCACCTCGGTGCATGCCGCGCCATAGGCAAAGTAATAGAAGGGCCGCCCGGTGAGCGTGGTCTTGTCGTAGTGGATCTTGGGCGTGCGGTAGAAGCCGTCGCTCCACAGCTGGATGCGGTTGGCGTAGGCCATGCCCACCACTTCGGTGAAGCCGCGCGTGGCCTTGGGGCTGATGACCTGACCGTGGCGGAACTCTACCTCGCCCGCGCCGCAGCCGTCCAGCCCGCAGACGAAAGCTGCCAGGTTGTGCCGCACGTTGCGCGCCGCAAATTGCGCGGCGCGGCCGTTCAGGTCGGTGCCGCTGGAGGCGGCGGTGGCGCTGGCGTTGGGCACCCGGGCGGTGTCGCTGGCGGTCACCAGCACGCGCTCAAACGGCACGCCCAGCTCGTCGGCCACCACCTGTGCCACCTTGGTGTGCAGGCCCTGGCCCATCTCGGTGCCGCCGTGGTTCACCATCACGCTGCCGTCGGTGTACACATGCACCAAGGCGCCCGCCTGGTTGAACAGCGTGGCCGTGAAGCTGATGCCGAACTTCACCGGCGTGAGAGCCAGCCCGCGTTTGACGATGGGGCTGTCCACGTTCCATGCGGCGATCTCGTGGCGGCGTTCCTGGTAGCGGCTGGTTTCGGCCAGACGGGTGATCAGCGGCTCCAGGATGTTGTCTTCCACAGCCATCTGGTAGTGGGTGACGTTGCGCTCGTTGATGCCATAGAGGTTGCGCAGGCGCACGGCCAGCGGGTCCAGCCCCAGGTGGCGGGCAATGTCCCCCAGGATGGTTTCGATGGCGATGACGCCTTGCGGCCCGCCAAAACCCCGGAAGGCGGTGAAGCTCTGCACGTTGGTCTTGCAGCGGAAGCTGTGGATGGCCACGTTGTCCAGGAAGTAGGCGTTGTCGCTGTGGAACACGGCGCGGTCTGCCACGGGGCCCGACAGGTCGGCCGAAAAGCCGCAGTTGGCCAGCAAGGTCAGGTCCAGCCCCAGCAGGCGGCCTTCATTGTCAAAGCCAGCGGTGTAGTCGTAGGCAAAGGGGTGGCGCTTGCCGGTGATGAGGAAGTCGTCGTCGCGGTCCAGCCGCAGCTTCACGGGGCAACCCGCTTTGAGCGCGGCCACGGCGGCCCACACGGCCAGGTGCCCGGCCTGTGTTTCCTTGCCGCCAAAGCCGCCGCCCATGCGACGGCACTCCACGCGCACGCGGTGGTTGTGCAGGCCCAGGGCGTGGGCCACCCAGTGCTGGATTTCGCCCGGGTGCTGGGTGCTGCTGTAGATCACCCACTGCTGCTGTTCGTGCGGCACCGCGTAGGCAATCTGCCCTTCCAGGTAGAAGTGCTCCTGCCCGCCCACCTCGAACGAACCACTCAGGGTGTGCGGGGCGTTCTTCAGGGCGGTGGCGGCGTCGCCGCGCGTCACGTGCACGGGCGGCAGTACGTAGCTCTGGCGGGCGTGGGCCTCGCGCGGGGTCAGCACGGGGGGCAGTTCTTCAATGTCCAGCTTCACCCGGCGGGCGGCGCGGCGCGCGCTCATCACGTCGTCGGCCAGCACCAGGCCAATCACCTGGCCCACGTGCTGCACCGTGTCCAGGGCGAACACGGGTTCGTCGTGCCCAAAGGCGGCCAGTATCTTGTCACCGGGAATGTCGGCGGCCAGCACCACGTTGCGCACACCGGCCAGGGCCAGGGCAGCACTCGCGTCCACCCCGCGCAGGCGGCCATGCGCCACCGGCGAGAGGATGGGGGCGGCATGCAGCGTGCCTTTGATCTCGGGGATGTCGTCCACGTAGGTGGCCGCGCCCACAATCTGCGCGCGGGCGCTTTCGTGGGGGCGCGATTGCCCACAGGCACCGGCGGCCTGGGCGGCGATGGGGGACAGTGCGGCGGCCAAGGCGCCGCTTTGGGGGGAGAGGGTGGTCATCGTGTGCCCTCCTGTATGGAAGAAGTGCCCAGCAGGGCGGGTTGCAGGCGTTCCAGGCTGATGACCTGGCTGCCCGGTGGCGTGCTGCTTTCCAGCCAGCAGCGCCACAGCAGGTTGCCCAGCACCTCGCGGCGGTAGTGGGCGCTGGCGCGCATGTCTGAAATGGGCTGGAAGGACTCGCGCAGCACCGCCATGGCGCGGCGCACGGTGTCGGCATTCCAGGGCTGGCCGGTCAAAGCCGCTTCGGCAGCCGTGGCGCGTGCCGGTGTGGCCGCCACGCCGCCCGCGCCGATGGAGGCTTTGGCCACCACGCCCCGCTCGATCTGCAGCGAAATGGCCAGGCACACGGCGGAAATGTCGTCGTCAAACCGTTTGGACACCTTGTACACCCGCGTCCACTCGCCACTGCCGCTGGGTTGCCCAGCAGGGAGGGGTTTGCCCGGGCGTGGCACCTTGATCCAGGCCAGCAGCTCGTCGGGGCGCAGCACGTTCTGGCGGTAGCCGGTGTAGAAGTCTTCCAGCGCCAGTTCGCGGTGTTCAACACGGCCGCGCTGGCCGCGACCGGCCCAGCGCATCAGCACCACGCTCGCGCCCAGGGCAATGAGCAACGGCATGCTGTCGCCAATGGGCGAACCGTTGGCCACGTTGCCGCCCAGCGTGCCGGAGTTGCGCACCGGCAACCCGGCAAAGCGCTCGCCAAAGGCGGCCAGCTGCGGGCGGTCTTTCACCAACGCGGCAAAGGCGTCGGTCAGGGTGGCTGCAGCGCCAATGGCTATGTGGTGCGGGTAACGCTCAATGCGGCGCAGTTCTGCGGCGCGGGTCACGTCCAGCACCTGGGGGTACTGCTGGTGACCCTTGGTTACCCACAGGCCCACGTCGGTGCAGCCTGCCACCACCTGGGCGCCTGGGTGCCGGGCCCGGGCCTGCAGCAACGCCTCCAGCGTGGTGGGTGCCTGGTAATTCTTGTCGCTATCGCCGGCTTCCGGGGCAATCTGGCGCAGCAGGCCGCGCAGCTTGCGCTCGTCCACGCGTGCGGCGGGCAGCTGTTCCATCGCTTGCGCTGCATCCAATATGGGGCGGTAGCCGGTACAGCGGCACAGGTTGCCCGACAGCTCAGCCTGCGCGGTGGCGCGGTCGATGGCGTCACCTCGCGCGCAGTGGTTCTGGTACATGCCAAACAGGCTCATCACAAAGCCGGGCGTGCAAAAGCCGCACTGCGAGCCGTGGGCGTCCAGCATGGCCTGCTGGGCGGGGTGCAGGTCAGCGCCCTGGCGGTCGATCAGCGGGTCGCTGGCCAGGTCTTCGGCCGTCCACAGCGCCATGCCGTCCACCGAATGCGCCAGGCGGATGCAGCTGTTGATGGCCCGGTAGCGCACGCCTTTGCCGTCGGGTTCGGCCAGCACCACGGTACACGCACCGCAGTCGCCTTCGCCGCAGCCCTCCTTGGTGGCGGTGAGGCCCAGGTCCTCCCGCAGCAGGTCCAGCAGCGTACGGCTGGGTGGTACATTGGCGAGCGAGACAATCTCTGCTCGCCGGACGAATCGCAGTGGTCTATCGGCAGCCATAGGAGTTCCGTTCGGTGTCATGCGCGCTAGGGTAGCGTTTCCTGCTCGGCAGCAACATATATGCCACTGTATGCCGCCAATGTGAAGCAAGGTATGAAGGATCAAACTCTTTTCGACAAGATAGACCTCCATCTCATCCGGGTCTTGCATACCGTGCTCACTGAACGCAACGTTTCCCGCACAGCCCTTCGCCTGGGCATGTACCAGCCGGCCGTCAGCGCCGCGCTGCGGCGGCTGCGTGAGCTGTCGGGCGACCAGCTGCTGGTTCGTTCGGGTACGGGCATGGTGCCCACGGCGGTGGCGTTGCGGATGATCGAACCTGCAGCCAACATCCTGCGCGCGGCCGAGGTGATGTTCTCTGACGCGCGCCGCTTCGAGCCTGCCACCGCACGCCATACATTCACCCTGGCGGCCAGCGACTACCTCGACCCCTTCTTCCTGCCGCAGCTGGTCACCCATCTCAAGACGCAGGCGCCGCTGTGCCCCATCGAAATCCACACCCTTTCGGGTGATTCGGACTACCACCGCCGACTGGCCCAGGGCGAGGTGGACGTGGTCATCGGCAACTGGCCGCAACCGCCTGAAGACCTGCACCTGGGCCGCCTGTTCGGCGACGAGATCGTCTGCCTCGTCTCGCGCCAGCACCCTGCCGTGCGGCGCGGCTGGGACGTGGACGCCTGGCTGCAGGCCGAGCACATCGCGCCCATGCCCATGCACCCCGGCGGGCGCGGCGTCATCGACATGCACCTGGGCACCTTGGGCCTCATCCGCAACATCACGGTGCGCAGCCCGTACTTCAGCCTGATCCCGTCCATGGTGGCATCGAGTTTGCTTGTGCTCACCACCGGCCGCAAGTTCTGCGAACGCTTCGTAGACCAGCTGCCCGTCGAGATCCTTCCATGCCCCATTTCCTTCCCTCGTCTCATGTACTATCAGCTGTGGCATGAGCGCACCCATGCGTCGCCTGCAGCCCAGTGGTTGCGCGACAGCATCAAGACGGTGGCGTCAACGTTGCGGCAAGACGAGTCGCAGCCCGACGAGTCGCCCATACCCGCCCGGCAGGCCTCCGCCCGCCGACCCCCCCCAGCCTAACGCACCGACGCCCCCAACGCATGAGTCATCACGCACGTCTACAGCTGACACAGATCACCAAGCGCTACCCAGGCGTGGTGGCCAACGACAACGTATCGCTCACCGTGGCACCCGGCAGCGTGCACGCCGTGCTGGGTGAAAACGGAGCGGGCAAGTCCACGCTCATGAAGATCATCTACGGTGCCGTCAAACCCGACGACGGCGCCGTGCTCTTCAACGGCAAGCCGGTGCACATCCGCAACCCGCAGGAAGCGCGTGCGCTGGGCATCAGCATGGTGTTCCAGCACTTCAGCCTGTTCGACACCCTCACCGTGGCCGAGAACGTGTGGCTGGGCCTGGACAAATCCCTCAGCCTGGCAGAGGTGAGCGAGAGCATCAGCGTCAAGGCGCGCGAATATGGGCTGGACATCGACCCCGCTCGCCCGGTGCACAGCCTGAGCGTGGGCGAGATGCAGCGCGTCGAGATCATCCGTGCTCTTCTGACCAACCCCCAACTGCTGATCCTGGACGAGCCCACGTCCGTGCTCACGCCGCAGGCGGTGGAAAAGCTCTTCGTTGTGCTGCGCAAGCTGGCCAGCGAGGGCTGCAGCATTCTCTACATCAGCCACAAGCTGCACGAGATTCGCGAGCTGTGCGACGCCTGCACGGTGATGCGCGGCGGCAAGGTCACGGGCGTTTGCGACCCGCGCCAGGAAAGCAACGCGTCCCTCAGTCGCCTGATGATTGGGGCCGAACCGCCGCACCTGGACGTGCGGCCCTATGCCCCCGGCGACGTGGTGCTGGACGTGAAGGGCCTGACCCTGACCAGCGATGACCCCTTCGGCACTCACCTGCGTGACGTGACGCTGCAGGTACGCGCTGGCGAAGTGGTGGGCATTGCGGGCGTGTCCGGCAACGGGCAGGGCGAACTGCTCTACGCGTTGTCTGGCGAGAACCCGCGCTCACCTGCGGGCAGCATCCGCATGGGCGCGCAAGACGTGTCCCGCATGGCGCCGGGGCGCCGCCGCAAGATGGGGCTGCACTTCGTGCCGGAAGAACGCCTGGGCCGGGGGGCGGTGCCCACGCTCAGTCTGGCGCAGAACCTGTTGCTCTCGCGGCGCGACGCCATCGGCTCCATGGGGTGGCTCAAGCTGGGCGCGCTGCGCGAGCAGGCCACCGACATCATCGCCCGCTACAAGGTCAAGGCCAACGGGCCGGACGCAGCTGCCAAGTCGCTGTCAGGCGGCAACCTGCAGAAATTCATCGTGGGCCGCGAGATCGAGGCCAAACCCAAACTGCTCATCGTCAGCCAGCCCACCTGGGGCGTGGACGTGGGCGCATCCGCCCAGATACGTGGCGAGATACTGGCCCTGCGCGACGCGGGTTGCGCCGTGCTGGTGGTGAGCGAGGAGCTGGACGAATTGTTTGAAATATGTGACCGCATGCACGTGATTGCCAAGGGGCGCCTGTCGCCCAGCGTGATGCGCTCCGACGCCACCGTCGAGCGCATTGGGGAATGGATGTCGGGCTTGTGGGACGCGCCGGTGAAAGCCGTTGCGCAAGAGGAGGTGGCCCATGCTCAAGCTTGAAGTCCGGCCCCAGCCTTCCAAGGCCTGGAGTTATGCCTCGCCCTTGCTGGCGCTGGTCATCACCGTCGTCATCGGCATCATCTTGTTCGCAGCGCTGGGCAAAGACCCGGTGCGTGGCCTGCAGGTGTTCTTTGTGGAGCCACTCAAGTCCTGGTACGCCGTGGGCGAGCTGATGGTCAAGGCCACCCCGTTGCTGCTCATTGCGCTGGGGTTGGCCGTGTGCTTCCGCTCCAACGTGTGGAACATCGGCGCCGAAGGGCAGTTCGTCATCGGTGCCATCTGCGCCGGGGGCGTGGCCCTGCTGGCCGACAAGACCACCGGCCCCTGGATCGTGCCCGCCGTGCTGCTGGCCGGTGTGCTGGGCGGCATGCTGTGGGCGGGCATCACCGCCTTGCTGCGCGACCGCTTCAATGCCAACGAAATTCTCGTCAGCCTGATGCTGGTGTATGTGGCGGTGCAGGTGCTCAACTACCTGGTCTACGGGCCATGGAAAGACCCTCTGGGCTTCAATTTCCCGCAGA